>NZ_AAWS01000007.1:155000-289713 GCF_000169175.1 Microscilla marina ATCC 23134 | reverse complement strand
CGATTAGCTATAAAAAGCGCCTATGATAGCTGGGATCAATGATAAAAAAAAGTAGGGAATACCAATGTACAACCAACCAAAAAAGGTTCTCAACAATAACTCTCCTCTGGAGTACTCTTGTTGGTGCTGAACGTATAATTTCATAATTGTTTTTAATTAATTGTTGTTAAGTTTTAGATATTTGATAAAATACAGAATAAATCGACTAATCACAAGCAAATTCTATTCAATAAACAAACAAAATTTCATAAAAAACTTATCAACAACAAAACTATAGCAGGATGCCCCTGTCAAACACACTCAATCTTCCAGTAGACTAAACTTTACTCCTGCATTTTTCTCAAGGCGTTGCAGCAGGGCTTCGCCCATTGCGGTATGTGGGGTAAGTACACCATAACTAGCCGGAAGTTCGTCTTTGGCTAAACATACTGCGCTTTCGGCCAGCATTTTAGAAGTAGATCCGTAGCCAGGATCGCGATCGCCGTGTACCAATACTTTGAGCACTTTGCCATCGGCAGACTCCCCCCGTAACACCATTTTATAATAGCCGTTTTCCCGTTGTTTTTCTGAAGGTCCTTTGCCCGGATCGGGTAAAAAAGGATTGATGAGTTTTTTAAGAAACGACGTTGGATCAAACAGAGCGTTGGATACTACCGAAGTGAGTTGAGCCTTTGCCCAGCCAGTAATGCCTTCACCCGTAAAAGTAGCTTCATCGTACCGAAAATCTTCTCCATAAGGAAAACCATTCAAGGCGTGACTGCGGCGTACTACTCTGGCGTTGATGGCTGCCATTACAAAAGGAGCAATCCAGGCTTTGAAATCATCATCATAAGTTGTTTCGGTCAGTTCGAGTTGATCATTGCCTTGTTGTTGCCCTACTGGATTGAGGCTATAAGGATTGTCAAGCACGGCTTGCACTTGCGGGTCTTTTTTTGCCTCTTCCATTACATTGTCAAGGCTTGCTACTGTTCCTCCACTCACACCACCACTTACCTCGGTGAGGCGTAGCTTTACCTCTTTGGCATAAGCCTGCCACTGCTTTTGGGCTTGCTTTTGCAAAAAGTATACACCCATATCCGATGGAATGGAGTCTACCCCACAGCAATGTACAATCTTGGTTTGGTTTACCTGGGCTTGTTGGTGGTGTTGGTCTATGGTGCGGCGCATCCATTGTATTTCTCCAGTCAAGTCACAATAATGCACTCCCTGCGTTACACAAAGCTCTACCAGTAAGTCACCATATTTGGCATAAGGTCCTACGGTAGTGCATACTACTTTGGTTTGCTGCACCATGGCCTCCAGCGAGGCGCGGTCGTGACTGTCGGCAATAATCATCGGAATGTTTTCATTGCCCAGTTCAGTGCGTATTTTTTTTAGCTTGGATTCGTTTCGTCCGGCAATTGCCCAGGCAAGTGCTTGCCCAGTACCGTATTGGTGTAGTAAGTATTGGGCTACCAATTGCCCAGTAAAACCAGTAGCGCCCCAAAGGACGATGTCATAAGCTTTATGCATATTGTTATTATTTGAGGTTGTAAGGCGATCATTGAGCCATACATTACAAGAATATTTTTAACAAAACAACTATTTAACTTTGAGCATGTTTCGCCTGTAACCCACTATCCATTGCTCACTCTTAAGGCATTTGCCTTATTTATCGCTGGCTATCAATGTATTATATTTAAATGCTTTTTTTATTAAAAAAAAGGCTGTATAGCTCCAAACCCAACAATCAATTGCTTTAACATTTATAAATAACTGACGGTTGGCAAGTCATTTTGGCTCAAATTGTTGTGGAGTATTGTGTTTGACAAACCAGTAACTGCCAAATACTCCCACTGTGCAGTCAAATCAACACAAGGCATTGGGATACACAAACTGTTGTGCTAAAAAAGCCCTCACCTATTTTAACTTGTGGAGATAATATTTTTGTCTTCGGTTTTTTGCGTAGTTTTTTTTCCTGATAATGCGTTTGCCGCTTTTTTCATGGTGGGCATACAGGCGTTTTCTACCTACATGATATAACAAGTGATAGCTCACTCCATTGGCTTGTTTCAGCTTATAGTTATGCACCCTTGACGTACTCAAGTCTACTGGAGCGTCTTTTTTAGGCTCAACTTTGAGGTATACTTTACCATCTTTCTGAACATAAGTACCCTGTAGGTGTTGGCGTTGCATGTCGCCAGCTACGTGGTGATCAAATGAGCCATTGGCGTGCAGTTTTACAGTAGTCACAAAAAAACCTCCCAAAGGAAAGTTTGAACGATAGGTGCCCACTATATTTTGCGCTGATACTTGCAAGGTCGACACGGTGAGCAGGATAGTAAATACAAAATAATTGATTGTTTGCTGATGTTTCATTGAAATATGTTTTATACAAAAAAGTAAAATAGTACTATATACAAACTCAGACACAAATACTATATTACATTCGAGTAGTTACAATGACTTTACCTCTAAGTTATTTGTTTTGTACATAAAACTTTATGCTTGCCCAGACTTACCAGTTTTATTTAACTATTTATATACTTTATATAATCATTACAAGCAACAAAATGTATCATTGCTGATACACAAAATTTATCTTATCCTTTCATATTATTGATAACTCCCTGTCTATCTGGCTAATAAACTTGTTTTCTTGCTTTTTTATCGCTATTTTTATCTTTTTGAATTGTTATAATAGATAAGTACTCATTAAACAATTTTCACCACCTCTTATAGGTGTTTTCGCCAAATTAGCACTCTTTATAGTAAGTACTTACAAACAATTACATAACACTTTTGCTTAAGAATTAGTTGCTACCCTTTAATAGTCCTAAACATATCCCGTAATATGAAAAGAACGCTACTCAATTTACACTATCAAGGTAATACTTCTAACACTATAAAAAATGAACGAGCAAACCAAAAATCAAATAAATACTGTCAGACAAGGACAGGCTTCGCGTAGAGCCAGCTCGGTAAAGGTAGAGGAACGTACCCCTACTCCACTGGAATATGCTAAATTAAGGGACTCGGCAAGATGGGATAAAATGGACTTGAAGACCATCGAGCAAGGATTAAAAAATTCTATTTTCTCGGTATGTGCTACTTTCGAAAATGAAGTAGTAGGTTGCGGCAGGGTAATAGGTGACGGAGCCTTATACTTTTATATTCAAGATGTCATTGTAGTACCTGCTTTTCAGAAAAAAGGCATTGGCGAATTTATTATGAACGAAATCATGAAGTTCTTAGCCACTGTTGCCGACCAAAATGCATTTGTTGGGCTTATGTCAGCAGAAGGGGGCACAGGTTTTTATGAAAGATACGGATTCGAAGAACGTCCAGGCAATGAAACTGGGATGTTGAAGATATGGCGAAAAAAAACAGTGTAATCACCCACACAATGAATGATAAGTGATCTGGAAAAAATAAGCTGTGCCAATTCAAGAAAATATATTGTTCTCAGATGATTCAAAAAAAACGGTGCATAGCCAAGGCTATGAAACTTTTTTTTGAGAAGAATGAGGGCAATAGATACATTTTAATGGCTCAAATTATTTGTGAAAGATCACTAAATAGAACAACGCAAGGGCATAAAAGCCCTTGCGTTGTTTGTGTTTGTTGTAATGCTTGTCACCCTACGCTTTAATGATGATGGCCTTTACTTTAACTCCTTCTCACCTTTCACCATCAACCACAGACCAAAACCTAGCTCACCTATCACTACTGCGGCCAACAATACACCCGATACAATTGCAAGTATCGCATTGTTGCCCAAACAAATTTTATTGAACGACTCAAGCAGGTACCCCAAACTTCCCACCCACATTATATACCCCAACCAAGCTGGGTGTTTAGGCGATTTGACCACCAACCAACTCAAAAATAGTAGGTGTAACCCAAAAAAGAACCCCCAAACCAGAATGCCCGTTGCGTGTAGACTAAAGGCTATTTGGGTATAACGGGCTAGTTCGACTGAAGTAAAAAGCTGGCTCAAAGCAGGCGATGACACTACCACTACCGGGGCGAGGTATATCAGCAGGTTTACCCCCATTATAGCCACCATTAATATACGGGCATAGGTAGCTGCAATAGCGGTGATTTTGCCCACCTGACAAAATAGTTGATACAGTAATGCCGTCAATACCACTTCAAACAAACCTATCAATATATCGGCGAATACTCCCCATTTAAATAGTATCAGGTGATTTTTTAAGTTTTGAAGGGTAATTGCTGCCTGTTCTGATACAATGACACTGGGTACATAGGCAATGCTAAATATACCCAAAACGGCAATGATGATATATAGCCAGCCAGCGATTTTTCCTTGTTGTTTTGATGAGATATTTGCGAACATAAGGCGATGTTTTTTAATTCTTACATTTTGATTTGTACAAATCTATCGCATTGCCCTGGAGCAAATGTTCGGGTTTGTGGCGTAGAAGTTCCGATTTATAAATCCGAACTTCTTTGTAGCAAAATGTGGCTACTAAAGCGCCTTTATCCACTGTTTGGGGGTGAGCCCGGTTTCTTTTTTAAAGTAAGTATTAAAAACTGTTTTTGAGTTAAAGCCGCTTTCAAAAGCCAGTCCAATAATGCTTAAGTGGGCATTTGCCGGATTTTGTGCGAGTTGCTTAAATTGCTGAACCCGGTAAGAGTTGATCAATTGGTTGAAGTTTTCCCCCATTTTTTCGTTGATCAACCACGACAATTGATTGGCATGCATGCCCAAGGCTTTGGCAAGCAGTTTTAGTGATAAGTTGTTGTCAAGGTAAGGCTTTTCGTTGATAAGATACATCCGAAGTTTTTGGGCATACTCTTCTACTTCGGCTTCGGCAATGAGCGGCTTTTTGGGTGGCTTATCAGCATTGTTGCCTGTTTTTACTGCATAAATTTTCTTTCTGAACACCTCATACCTGGGATCAGTTTTTAGGTCATCTACCATTACATCTGAGTAATGCATGAGTAAAAAGGGTGATTTTTTTTCAAGTTCAGCACTGACCCAGGCAAACGCTTTGTCGGTTTGGTGGAGCACTGCATACACAAACAAAAGAAAAGAGTTTTCACGAAATCCCGCAGGTAGTTTGGCTCGTTCTTCCAGGGCTTTCAGCACCCGGTAAGTATTGGTTGTATCTTGCCGAAAGGCATAGCGCAATGCTTCTACCCCTAGTTTGTCACCTTCTACCATTATGCCTGGGGGCAACTCATCAAAATAACCTTTTACCTCGTCTGCTCTGCCCAATTTTAGCAAACAATAACACTTGAGGGTATGAGCAGGTACGTTGAGCTGGTTTGTTTGCAGCGATTGGTTGAGTATATCAAGGGATTGGGCAAAGTGGTGTTGTTGGTATAAAAAAAAGGCGTGAAAAAAACGGGTTTCCTGCGAAAGAGGATCAAACATAAGTAGCTGGTCAAGGTGTGCTTTTGCTTCAATATTGTTGCCTGCAATCAAATACAAAAAAGTCAAATGCTGGTTTGCTTCTGCATAATTAGGGTTCAACTTGTGCGCTTGTACAGCTGCCTGCACAGCCATGCTATAATTGCCCTGAGTAAAAAAAAGTAAGTTTGAACGTTGATAGTGGGCTTCGGGGAGTTGGTGATTGATGACAAGTGCTTGATTGATACAAACTTCGGCACGTTGCCAGGCGGTGGCATGCTCCATTGCTCCGGTAGTAGCCAAAAAGCCCAAAGCATCGGCAAGCCCCAATAATGATTCGGCATGGTGGGGATCTAACTTTAAGGCTTGCTCAAAACAAGTCACGCTTTTTTGGGCATCTTCGGGGTTCCACTTCCGAAAATAAAATCGCCCCTTAAGGTACCACTCATACGCTTGGTAGCTTTGAGTTTGCGGATTGATTAATTGTGCCTGAATATCAAAATGGCCTAAAAACTCCCTTGCCTTGTCAGCAACCAGTAGGCTCACCTCATCTTGAATGTCAAAAATATGGTCTACTTTTCTGTCCCAGGTTTCCGACCATAAATGAACATCTTCTGCTGCATCAATCAATTGTGCTGTGATGCGCATTTGATCACCTGCCAACCGCACACTCCCCTCTAGCAATAAGGCTACATTGAGTTGCTGCCCTATGTTGGTTACAGGAAGGTGTTTATTTTTAAAATAAAATGAAGAGGTGCGAGAGGTTACCCTAAGCCCTGGTATACGGGTAAGCGCATTGATGATTTCTTCGGTAATACCATCGCTAAAAAACTCGTTTTCGTTGCTGGTACTTAGGTTGGCAAAGGGCAACACCACAATAGATTTTGGTTTGGGCATGTTGTTGTATTGAAAGTAGATCGATTATGCATACTTTGTTTAAGTCACTGCAAGATACTAAATAAGGGTTAATCGCATAATGTAAGCACTTCACCCAAACAATGGGCTTAATTGAGACAAGTTCCTATTTTTACTTATGAAATAATACGGTAATTCTTTCCACAGTTACCACCAATTTATTAAGTTTCCTTACTTTTTGCTACCATTATCACCCTCAGTTGGTGAAATCACCAACTGACTCGCATATCAGAATAATGAGCAAAGCATAGTGGGTAGCAATCCACCATTCAATTTTTAATCAAGTAAACCTCTTATGTTAGACAGGATACCCACTCTGGAAGATATTCAGGATTGCGCCCAGCGCATCCAATCTATTATTCATCACACCCCCGTGCTTACTTGTGGCAACCTGGATGAGGTGTCAGGGGCACAGATTTTTTTTAAATGTGAAAACTTTCAAAAAATTGGGGCTTTTAAAATGCGTGGAGCAAGCAGTGCAGGCACTTTGCTTAACGATGAAGCCCGTCAGAAAGGGCTTGCTACACACTCGTCGGGCAATCACGGACAGGCTGTGGCACTTACGGCAAAAATGCTGGGAGTGCCTGCGTATATTGTGATGCCCGAAAATGCTCCTTCGGTGAAAAAAAACGCAGTCAAAGGCTATGGAGCTCAGGTAATAGAGTGTGAGTCTACCGCAGCAGGCAGACAAAACATGCTAGACAAGGTGGTGGTCAACACCGGGGCTCATTTTATATCGCCCTATAACGATTATGGGGTCATTGCGGGGCAGGCTACTGCTGTAGTCGAGCTATTAGAAGAGGTGCCAGGTTTAGAAATAATGATCACTCCACTAGGTGGTGGTGGTTTGATGGCAGGGGCTGCATTGGCTTGTCATTATTTACAACCTTCCATAGAAGTAATAGGAGGTGAACCCAAAAATGCCGATGATGGATACCGTTCGTTTCGCTCAGGTAAAATAGAGCCTCTTGCCACCGAGGTAACCATTGCTGACGGCTTGCGTTCGCCTTTAGGGGACAAAACCTTTGGAATTATCAAAGAGTATGTAAACGATGTGGTCACGGTAACCGAAGAAGAAATCATACATGCTATGCGGCTGATTTGGGAACGCATGAAGCTTGTCATAGAACCCTCCTGCGCAGTACCTTTTGCGGTAGTACTGCAGCAACCCGAACGTTTTAAGGATAAAAAAATCGGTATTATACTTACCGGAGGAAATGTAGACTTGACCAGGTTGCCTTTTTAGAGCTGGGGTACTGATTAATAGAAAGTCATCGCTTCCCGCAAAATCACCTGGATATCATTTATGGGCAAGTCTTGGTCGGGTTGTATTCTCAGTATTTTGATCCGACTCCGCCCACCTTGTTCCAACAGTGGATGGGTAAACTCACTGCCTTTGGCGATGCCAATGTAGGGTTCTTTGGTTTGTTTATCTATCCATAAGTAGCAAAACATTTTATTTTTGTAATAAAAAAATGGCATCCGATACTTCCAGGCATCCGCTATATTTTCGTCCAGTGCCAAAATCACTTCGCGCAAAGCGAGCAAACAACTTTTGTTGGGTTCGGGCTGGTTGAGGTAAAAATTTTCTAAATCGTTGAGCATGTGACAATCATTTGATAAAAAAGGCATACATATCGCTTTGCTTCACCATTGGCAAAGCGATATGATACAATCATTGATTTTATTTAATCTATTGCAATCAATATATCTACTTCGGCACTGTCAGGATTTTGCGCCTTTTCGCCATATATCTCAAAGTCTGCAGTGTAAGCTCTAGGCAAATCCATTCCCCATATTTTGTTCCACTCTTGCCCTACTACTCCTTGGTTAAGGTTGCCCTGCGCAACAAAACGCTGGTATTGCCCGCCAGCAAACACTTTTCCAGTCATTCCTTCGGGAATATGGTCAAGCGTGCTCACCTTGCAGCCCAACAGCGTGGTATAAGGCTGGGTATAATCACCTTCGTACTCGGTATAAATAGAATACACCTCATTGTCTAACTTATTGGGTATTTTATTCAATAGTTGCTCAGCAATAAATCGTTGCCAAAGAGCACCTATATCTTGCAACCCTTGCCCATTTTTATTAGAAGTTCTTACGGTAATACCTATTACTTTGAACGGTTCTACTTTCATTTTTTCCATTGGTTTTTCAAGTGTTTTGTTATCAGATATGGCAAAGGTATGGGCAGGAGGTGACAAGGGTATGTCAGGGGTGGTCAAATATTTTTGCCGGCATTGTTCAAAGTATTCGGGCAAGGTCATATTGTGGGGGTCAAAGCATTCAGGAAGCACTTTTAATTTTTGAATGTGGTCGAGTCTAAAAGATCGAAAGGCATTGCGTAAGCGGCAAAAAGCAATCAATAACCAGTTGCCTTGAGTGCTATATACAGCAAAAGGCTCTATCACTCGCTGGCTTACTTCGTTTTGCATAGAGCAATAATGTAGCTCTATCAAGTTAAATTGAGTAATGGCAGTTTGTAGGATCACCAGATACTGGCTTTTTTGATTCAGGTAGTCATTATCACGAATATGTATGCGCTGGGCAAGCAGCTCCGTTTTTTCCTTTTGTGATTGCTGTAACACCGATTTTATTTTGGTAATCGCACTTTGATAATGTGATGTCAATGAGTGATCTTGTTTGGCAATCAATTGTTCTACTGTAATCAAGGCATTCGCTTCAGCTTGAGTAAACATTACGGGGGGCAAGCTATACCCTTGTACCAACGAGTAGCCTTTCCCTTCTTCGGCCACAATGGGCACTCCTGACTGTTCCAGTGTTCTAATGTCACGGTATACCGTTCGAATACTTACCTGATGTTTTTCGGCTATTTCGCGGGCAGTCAGTATTTGTTGGGATTGCAGTTGAGTCAAGATAGCCGTTAGTCGGGCCAGGCGGGGTTTAGATTCATTGTTCATGAGCATCACATTGTTTACAAGCCAAATTTACATAAAATCCCGTGGAAGCATTCTATTATTTTTGTTCATTAACTTTTGCTCCGTGAACCTCTGAAAAGCTCGTATTATTCATAACTTTACAACGCATTTTATCAGACAAGAAGCTTTGAATAACTTTACACAATCATTTTTATGGGGTTCATTGATTTTTTAGGTTTTTTTCTCGCGGTATTGGTGGGCTTTACTATGGGGTTGTTTGGAGGAGGAGGTTCTATCTTAACGGTTCCTATACTTGTGTATTTATTCAAAATAACTCCTTCGCTTGCTACTGCTTACTCATTATTTGTGGTGGGTATTGCGGCTCTCAATGGGGTTATATCGTATGCCCGGAGAAAGCTGGTAAGCATAAAGGCAGCCGTTGCCTTTGGGGTTCCTTCTTTGTTTACTGTATTTTTGGCAAGAGGTTTTATACTCCCTTCTTTGCCCCAAATCCTGCTCCATACTTCTTACTTTACCCTTACCAAAGAGATGGGGCTGATGATATTTTTCTCTATTGTGATGTTGCTTGCCTCGGTATCTATGATCAAAGGCAGAAAAGCTCCCACTACTGCCGATACTGAAAAACCCTGGAACTACCCCCGAATTATTCTACAAAGTAGTTTTGTAGGGCTCATTATTGGTGTTGTAGGGGCAGGAGGAGGTTTTTTGTTTGTGCCAGCCCTTATGTTTTTTACCGGGCTCAATGTCAAAGAAGCTATAGGTACCTCTTTGTTCATTATTACCTTTAATTCGCTCATAGGTTTTACGGGTGACCTGATGGGACAAAGTATTGAGTGGGGGTTCTTATCATTGTTCTCCGGATTGGCGATTGGGGGTATTTATCTGGGCATTTACATTAGTCAATTTGTTTCGCCAGCCAAGCTCAAGGTAAGCTTTGGCTGGTTTGTATTGTTAATGGGAATGTTTATTTTGTTGAAAGAGAGTTTTTTTTAACACAATCTCAGGCTTATGTTGCCTGTGGCTAATCGCTTGATACTTCCCACCCACTATACAATCAGCATCCAACGAAAATAGTCAAACACCCAGTGCTTTGGGTACTAATCAACTAAAAAAGCCCTTGTATCTGATGACACAAGGGCTCGATTGACAATAAATTTATACAATTTAATCTCTTTTACGCATTCTAATATTTGCTCTGCTTTCTTCCCCCTGCAATAGCCTTACAATATTTTTTTGATGGGTAAGTGCTACGATGGTAAACATCAAAAACCCAAATACAATAACGATGGGGTCTTCGGGGCGAAAACGTGGACTTAATAGCAACAATGGGAATGACAATGTGGCTAATAAAGAACCTAACGAAACATAACGGAAAGCAAATAGTACTATTAAAAATACACCTACACATAACAAGGTAGCTGTATGGTGCACAGCCAGCATCATGCCTAACAATGTTGCCACACCTTTACCACCTTTAAAATTGGCGAATACAGGAAAGATGTGTCCTACAATGGCAAGGCTACCAAAAATGAGTTTGTAAAAAATCATTTTATATATCCAGAACTCATCATAAGGGGCAATCATCCCTGAGTAATCAAGTACCCAGGCAAGCGATGTAGCTGTAAATCCTTTGAGTATATCTATACTCATGACAAATATACCGGCTTTTTTACCCAACACTCTAAAGGTATTGGTGGCTCCTGCATTGCCACTTCCATGCTCTCTGATATCCATTCCATACCTGTATTTTGAGAACCAAACAGCAGTAGGAATAGAGCCAAGTAAATAAGCTAATATAGATGTACAAATGATTAATAACATGCCCATATTTTAACGTTAATTCAGTATTAATTTAGAGTTAATAAATAACTACTCAAACACACAAAATTAATATAACCATTGAAATTATTCAAAGATTTATAGTGTTTAACGTATTTTTAGTCTCAAATAGTTGATCAAATATATAGTTAATTTAACACTATTTTATGGCACACATCAGCTGTGAATGCTTAAGTTGCCTGTTTATATATATAGCAAAAAAAATGGCAATTCATTATATTCCTGTTGAAAAATCCCTCTAAATATGCGTTAAAAATCGTTTTTTTTCTCTTAAAACCCACTTAAATGAAAAAAATCAGTGCCCAAAATGAGCACTGACTTTACTAAAAAAACAATCGTTTTATTTCACTAAAAACCGTCGTTCTTTTTTTTCTTCTTTTTCTTTTTGTCGTCACTTTTCTTTTTATCGTCCCCTTTCTTGTCGTCGCTTTTCTTTTTGTCGTCCCCTTTCTTGTCGTCCCCTTTCTTGTCGTCGCTTTTCTTTTTGTCGTCCCCTTTCTTGTCGTCACTTTTCTTTTTGTCGTCCCCTTTCTTGTCGTCGCTTTTCTTTTTGTCGTCCCCTTTCTTGTCGTCCCCTTTCTTGTCGTCGCTTTTCTTTTTGTCGTCCCCTTTCTTGTCGTCACTTTTCTTGTCATCCCCCTTCTTCTTATCGTCGTCCTTTTTCTCTTCTTTCTTCACTTCTTCACTTTGGTTGATAGACTGCCCATACACTTCTTGAAACTTCTGAAGGAACCCTTCTTTTTGGTCAATTTCAGCCAGCTCCATTCCAAACTTACCTTTACCACCGGGTTTGGCACGAGCTTCTATTTCGGCGTTGAAAGCTTCGTCTGACGACAACAACATTAATTGGTCTTGATCAAGGTCAATAAAGTACCAAACACTGGGACTCACCTGCAAATATATAGAGAAAGCATCACCATTAGGATTCTTTCTTATTTCAAAAAATCCATCTACCTCGGTGTTAAACTCTTTATCCAAGATGCTCATGAGCCCTATTTTACCATGACTATGGAACGTGTGGTATTCTTTAGACCACTTAAGGGGTACCTCAGATAAAACAATCGGCTTTTGTAAAGTTTTAGATATTTGAGAAAACGGCAACGGCTCTGAAACCTTGGTAGCTTTTGCCAAATAATGCTTAATATCTTTATCGCCTACTAACTCGGCTACTCTATAAAATAAAGTATCACTTTCATTCAGTCCCCTGCGATTTATTTCTTTGACAGTTTCTACATTTTTTGCCATTGCTGCCATTGCTTTGGGCGGAATGGGCAAGTCTACTGTGGTAAACATATCAAGGCGGAAAGTGCTATCTCGCATGTCTATATGGGCAGCTCCTGAACTGTTAAGATATTTGCTATTATGCTTGTCCATAATACCAAATTTTCCTTCCATATAAACGGTTGACTTGGAGTCATCAAAAATCAGGGTATTACCCGCAAAACTTTTCCGTTCTGTTTTTTCTTTGGGTTCAATCTTAAATTCGTTAATTGCCGGATTATACGACAAGTTACCAAACGCCAAAAATACCTCAATGTCATCTTTGTGTAAGGATGGTGACAAGAATGTAGTATATAAATCATCGCCATCGTGCGTAAAGTGCAGCCCTGAGGTAAGGTATACCCCTTTGCCCACTTTAATCCTTTTCTTAATATCCAAGACCACCGAGTCTCCCTTGTCACTCTTATAAGGAAGCCAGTTATCCAGGTCCCGCCTACTCTTCAAGTCTAGTTTAATAAACCCATCCAATTCCAGCGGTTTTCGGTCGGCATACATTTTCACATTTCCTTTATAAAGTATTCGGGTGGTGAGGTAAAACTTGTCCTCTTCAGTTACCTTTCCTTGCGAAATAGTATGCTTAGGCACAATTTGGCCTTTCTTTCGCCTTTGTTCTGCCAGTTTTTTCTCGGCGGGATTTACCCCTTTAATTTCATCTGCATCGGTCAACTTAAACTCATCAAACTTAATGTTAAATGTATCTTTAATTACATTGATAAACTGATAAGTTGCCTGTCCTGCAAACTCCATCCTTGACCTAATATTGATTTCTCCATCAAACAATCGGTGATAACCATTCAAGGTATCAATCACCAAGCGTGCCTCTTTGAGCGTCTGCATTTCAGCATTTTTCAATACAGTAGCTTTTCCTTCGTTCGGGTATATTTTTGCATCAGCAGACACAATATAAGGAATGCCATCTAACTGCATACTTAGGTTTTTGATATCATAAAAAGCGTTGGTAGCATTAAAAGTTAAATCACGCTCATCGTTGATTTCACCCCCACCAAATATAGTAGAGGTAAAAGTAGAGGTGGAGTCACCTTTCATAGCAATCGTTTCATCTTTCAACGACCATAAAGCTTCTTTAATAGAGGTTTTGTACTGGGCGTAAGGAAACACAAACGGGTAGTAGTCTTCTATGTCAGCGTATTCAGGATAAGGCTTAATCACAGCTTCTCCCTTCATCAAATCAAAGTCTACATCTACAAAGTTACCCTGTAGCAAGGCGGGGCTGTCGGTATAAAAACTCGCGTTATACTCAAAGGGATCTCGTTGCTCCGAGTTAATCTCTATATTGTTCTTATACCCTTTAAAACTGTTGATATTAAACTTAAAAGGTTCTTCAAATGATATAATCCTGAAATCTCGCCTAATGGCTTCTCCTGCGGCATACAAGCCACTGTTTTTTACAATGATGTCTCCTCGCAAGGCAATGGCATCGTTGTTATCATATACCTTAAAGAGTTTTTCCCTGTATTTTTGTTTAAAATCTTTTTTACTTAAAATCTCTCCAGCTTTTTCAAGTTCACGACTGTTGTTAAACACCATACTATCGGCAGTAACTACCCAGTTGAGCTGGGCGGTTTTCCCTTGAGCATTGGCAAACTCGGCACCGTTCATTTTTCCTTTACCCACTGTAAAATTGGAGTTTTCGGACGTGGTGGAGTCGGGCATAAAAAAGAATTCGGGCGAACTGACCGTAGTCGTAAGGTACTTAATCACTCCTCCTCCATATAAACCTTCAGCGGTCATGGTCAGGTCGCTATTAAACTTAATATGTACATTTTTCACCTTGTCGTGGTTGGGGTACAATGGGTAGCCTCCGGCGGGTGGTTTGTGCCTAAACCCAAGTTTTTTATCTGGTAGCGGAATCATCTGCTCTTTAATATCAGGAAACATTTTGGATTTAAACACCCCTTTAAAAGAAGGTACTTTGCTGGTCAAACTATCCATCTCCAGTGGTTTGTCTATTTCAAACACTGTGGTACTATCATAGGCAAAGTTTTTACGGTAATTGGTTCTAAAATATACAACACCACCCTCAGGAATACTTAGTTGCGGAAATTGCTCATAGGTTTTACCTTCGTTCATTCCCTCAAATATTTTTCCTTTCTTTCTTCCCGACTTGTTTTTAGCGTCATTGATTTGCATCGTTCCTGCTCCAAAACGAATTTCAGAGCCGTATTCACTCTCTTCTTTACTAATGGTGTCTTTCAATACAAACAACACACTATCTATGCGCGGCATTTCCAGAGTAAAAGTTTCGTATAGAAAGAAAAACTCCTTGCCAATAAATCTAAAGTTACCTACTGTAATTTCGCCATGTTCCATTTGTACAGCACGGTTGGCATATACCTTTACCTGTTTGTTATAAGGTTTAATGTTTACATTGAGGGAGTCACTCACAGGAAATGTTTCAATACCCCTGATAAGCATTTCACGGTTGGTTCGGTGCAAACTCGCGTTGGGAATACGTGCTGCATTACGTGATACTTTTACTGTATAAGAAGTGTCTTTCTTGTTGATACGTATTTCGCGACTATTGCTGGTATCTTTAGTGTCCATCAAAGACACAATAAACATGTTGTCATGATCATACTGTACATAATTGGTCGAATCTCTGGAGTTGTTATGCCCTTTTTTTATTCGATCTACCGATTTCAAAAACGCATCGGTAGTAGTATTGTGTTGAATACGATACCCCAATACTATTTTTCCAGTGACGTCATTATAATTAATGTACCCCTTTTCGTGCAGAAAATTAGCCACTGCTTTCATTGTACCTTCGCTGCGTCCCGAATACTCAGTAATATCTTTGATATAAAAATACTTAATTTCGTTGCCATCCTCGTCGGTAGCCACCTGAGCATTTCGCTTGGCGTAAGCCGTAAAAAGTTTTAGTGGATGAAAAGGGAAAGTCCCAATCATACGGGTGTAACGCTCTTGATTGTGAAAGTCGAACGACTCAAATGATGCAGGACGAATGCCTTGCCCACCCAACATATAGAAATCCATCGTATCTTTTTCTACATCAAACTGCATAATGTCAGCATGGATAAAAAAGCGATGGTGATTGTTGAGGAAAGGTACATGTCGATGACTACGGTCACGTATAAAGTCGATTTGATGCTTTTCTTTAGAGTAACGTACCCCCAACTTGGGGTGATATAGAGAGTCTAGCCCCAAATACATAGATAACACTGCCTGGCGTGCTCTCAGCGTAGACAGTGAGTCGGCTCCCAGGTTTTTCCGGTAAATGCTTTTGTCTTTGACTGCCCCATCGTGAAAAATTTGAAACTTTTTGGCAAGTGCCAAAAAACTCACTTCTTCTTCGTCACTGTCAGGGTCTATTTTCTTTTTACCCCAAAAACGAGCCAAATCTCCGTTACGTGCCGCCGAACTATACACCCGGTTGCCTATCAAAGTAAAAGCTCCCTTTACGGCAAGATCTCCTCCTATGTTGGGCATTGTAATGTCGTTTTTGGCAGAAATAAATCGGGGGAAATTTGCCACATAGTTGTTGCGGCGACGCTGACTTTGAAACTCAAAATCTCCTTTGAGGGGAGTTTTAAATAATGATAAGTAGTAAAAAGAAACATCAGCGCTTTTGAGTATAGGGCGGGCTACGTTCATGTTATAATACCCTAGTTTACAGTATACTTTTGTAGGGTCAAGATTGAGGCTTTCCCAGTCAAAAGTACCTCCATTACCCAAAAACCTATTTTTGGTAATCATAAACGCCCCATCGGTTTTTCTAACTGCGAGTGAGTCAAAAGGAGTTTTAAAGACTAGATTGATGCTGGTAAGCTCAATCACTGGTCCTTTGATGTATGCAGGGTCGGTATCAGCACTTGATACATCCATGTATTTTTTTGTAATGGCTTCACTTTGGGTATCGTTGGCAACAAACGAGATAGAAAATTTACCATCCATGCCAAGCAACGAGTTGAACCTGGTGCCATATAACGTGTATACGCCCTGTTTTTGGTAAATAAAAAAAGTATGCAGATTTTTGAAATATAACGATATTTCGCGGGTTCCAAGCTTTGATACCACTTTTTCGGTAACATCAAGTATGTCATCAAGCGATGAAGCAATATGGTGGGTGGTAATGCCATTAGCCAGCATTCCATAAAATTTGGTGTATTCACGGTTCATCATAAACCGCTTTCTTGCCATTTTTTTTGAGATAGCAATGATTTTTTGTTTTTGCGAGGCAGTAAGTTTGGCACCTGCCATAGCAGCCGTACCATTCCAGATAGCACTAAATGCCTCACCTACTCTTTTAGAATATTCGGCTTTGGCTTTTTTGAGCTCTTTTGCCACAAAGCCTATAAACTTTTCTTCTTCTTTCGGGAATTTATACCGTTGGGCTTTAGATATAAACGAAATACCCAACAAAAACACGACAAGCAGCGATGTTTGTAATAATTTCATTCGTATAAAAGTTTCAGTGGTGGAATGGAACTTATCTCTACAGTATTACCCGTTGTCTGGTTGTAAATCAGGCAATGGGTAATAACTGAACAGGGTTTCATTGTGTGATTGGCACTTGTTTAGAGTTTATCATCCAAGCTTTCGCCTTTAGGGACAGGCTTTCAACAAGTGCTTACAAATCAACTGATATGTTTCTTAAAAATAATAGAAGACCAACTGTCTTTGGTTTTATAGTTAATAGCTTCCAAGTTGTATTTACGAGCTGTGTTCTCCATCAGTTTTACATCTGCCTCATAAAAACCACTTACTACCAAAAAACCTTGGTCAGTCAGGTGTTGATGATAGTAGGGCATATCATGCACCAATACATTTCGGTTGATATTTGCCAGTATGATGTCGTACTTTTCTTTTAAGTTGGCAGTGTCTACTGTGCCTTTTTGCAACTTAATTTTTTGACAATGGTTTAGTCCAACATTCTCGATGCTGTTTTCTACCGACCAATCATCAATATCTACTGCATCTATAGTAGCTGCCCCAAGTTTTTCTGCCATAATAGCCAATATCCCCGTGCCACATCCCATGTCTAACACTTGCTTCTGCTGAAAGTCCATAGTCAGCTGATGCTCTATCATGAGGGTAGTAGTGGCATGATGCCCTGTACCAAACGACATTTTGGGATTGATAATGATCTCATAAGGGAATTTTTTATCTATTTGATGAAAGGTGGTGCGTATGATGCACTGATCGTTCACCATGACTGGATCGTAGTTTTTTTCCCAGGTTTCGTTCCAGTTTTGCTTTTCTAACGTTGTAGAATTACAGTTCATTTTAAACAACTCCTGGTATTTCTGCCCTAGCTCTTCCAAAGCAGTAGTATCAAATAATTTGACTGGGACATAAGCATCTACCCCTTTGTCTGTTTCTACAAAACCCTCATAATGAAGATCGACAAGCTCGGCAACCAAAATATCTACATATTCTGGCAACACGTTTATTTTTAACTCTATATATTCCAATGTAAACAGTTTTTAAGTGGCAATAAGTACACTGTAAATTAAGTAAGTTGTCGTTTAGTTCGAGTTTATTTTGTTTGCTGGCGATCTTTACAAATAGAGCATAGCCAAAGCTACGCGATTTTTGTAAAGAGAAGTCAGCGGGCAAAAGAAGCCGAAATAAGTAAAGATATTTAGTTTACAGTGTACTAAGCCTTGCTTATTATTTAATATAGACAAAATTAGCCAGAATCTTCATTTAAAAAGACATTTAACGGATGTTTTGGTTGCAAGTCTGACAGAACATCCTGCTCTTTTATCTCAAAATGAATATTATCGGTGCTTTTGCCCGACTTAACCGTTAAAACGCCACGTTTATCTAAAAATTGACACTCTGCCTGATTAAAGTAGTATATACATACATAACAATTGATTGAAAGGAAAGTGGTTTTTTAATATTCTTCAATTGTGCCAAACACTAAATTCAGCTTTTAGTAATAAAAATGGATATAGGCAAGCATATAATTTTGACGGTTGATTTTTGTAAGAAATGATGGATTTTTTATCAAAAAATATAGGGAATGTTTAGTGTTTTAAGACTTTGGCAGGTGGCACAATTGTACTGACAAAACGGGGTGAAATTCACCCCGTTTTTTTTATGCCTTTTGGTGAAAACCAAGCTACATAAGTAGTTGCAAGCGATTAGTTTCAAGCGACAAGCAACCGCAAGTTGCTAGTAATCAAAACTCTGCGTAAACTCATTATACAAAGCGCCTATATCACTAATAATCAATCACTTACAACTCTTCTACTGAAAAAAAACTCCATTCATACTCCCTTTGATTGTATCCATACAAGAATTAAACAACCATATTCTTGTTATGAACACATTCAAAAAATACAGTCAAACTTTACTATTTTGCGGGTTATTATTGGGCATTGCTGCTTGCCAGTCGTCTAAGACCAAAATCAGGAGGCAGTACCACATATTACATACTCTTGAATTTGATCTTTATCAGGCAAAAAAATCAAGTGATCAAGCATTAGAAGCACTGAAAAGAGATGTAAAGAAAAACGGCAATTCGCGTGAAGGACTAGAACGAATAAAAAGGGCTGAATTGCTAACAAAGAAAACTACACGACTTGTAAACTATATAAACAAAACCAAACAGCACTTGGTGAACAACGCAGGACAAGGGCTTGATCCTAAAACTCATTATCCCAAAGACCCGCTCAATACCCACACTACCCAACGCTTGATGCGCCAAAAAGCAGATACCCTTGCCAGCAAACTTGACACCCAGGTTGTATGGTTGTCTAAGGAGTTTATAGACCTTGATTTGCCCAAGTTTGAGCCTTTGACAAAAGTATATCAAAAACTCAGTTTTTATCAAGCCTTTTTTGCCCATGACCACCTTGGTGAAGTGCTCGTTACATTGACTACTTTTCAGGCAACAGTATTGCGTTACCAATCGGAGGCATTGAAAAAACTGGGGGCTGGAGATTTATCAAGCGATTTGAAGTTTGACAGAAAAGCAGCTTTCAGGAATGCTTTCCCGGAGGGTGAACGGTATGCTACAATTTATGAAAATCAATTTTACCAAGTCGGACAAAACCCATTATCTACCTTCTCGATAGATGTAGACAATGCGTCTTACAGTAATGTACGCCGTTTTGTGAATGATGGACAACCGCTCCCAAAAAATGCAGTAAGAGTAGAAGAAATGATCAATTATTTTGAGTATGACTACCCCCAACCTACGCCTACCAAAGACAAAGAGGGCAAACTACAGACGCATCCTTTTTCGGTAAACACTGAGTATGGCACTTGTCCGTGGAACCCCCATCACAAACTATTACAAATTGGCTTACAGGGCGAAAATTTACAAACTAAAAATGCCTCTCCTGCCAACCTGGTATTTTTGGTAGATGCCTCAGGGTCTATGGATAGTGAAGATAAACTGCCTTTGCTAAAACGCTCGTTCAAAGTGTTGCTTAAGCAATTGACCGACAGTCGTACTAAAATAGCTATAGTGGCGTATGCAGGAGCTTCGGGCTTGGTGTTACCTGCTACTTCGGTATCACACAGAGAGAAGATTCTGACAGCATTAGAAAACATAGAAAGTGGAGGGTCTACTGCGGGAGGCGAAGGTATAGAACTTGCCTACAAAATCGCCCAACAAGCTTTTATAGCTGGAGGCAACAATCGGGTAATATTAGCCACCGATGGAGATTTTAATGTGGGGCTAAGCAGCGATGAGGAATTGATGCAGCTCATTAGCAACAAACGTAAATCGGGTGTTTATCTTACTTGTTTGGGCTTTGGTACAGGCAACCTCAACGATTCGATGATGGAAAAGCTGACCAATGCAGGTAATGGCAATTATTATTATATAGACGGTATAAATGAGGCTAAAAAAGTACTTGCCAAAAACCTTACCGGCACTTTGTATGCCATTGCTAAAGATGTAAAGATTCAGTTAGAGTTTAATCCTGCCCGCGTCAAGTCTTACCGCTTAGTGGGCTACGAAAACCGGGTACTTAAGCACAGAGATTTTAAAAACGATCAAGTAGATGCAGGCGAGCTGGGCGTAGGACATACCGTAACGGCTTTGTATGAAATAGTGCCAGTCAATCGTACCCAACCTATGCTCGCTGACGAGATTCCTCTCAAATACCAAACTACCCAAATTGATAGTGCTGCTTTAGCAAACAATGAACTGGTAACCATTAAGTTGCGCTACAAACGCCCCAAAGAAAACAAGAGTCGATTGATAGAAAAAGTGGTGAAAAATAAGTTGGTGACTCAAACCAGCAACAACTTTAAGTTTGCCACCACTGTAGCCGCTTTTGGTATGCGCTTGCGTAACTCGCCTTATGTGGGTAACACTAGCTATCAGCAAATTTATAGTTGGGGGCAATATGCAAAAAGTGTTGACTCAAATGGTTATCGAAGGGAGTTTTTGGAATTAGTGAAAAAAATGATCGCGAATTAGGTAATCAAACAACCTCGCCCTACAATTGTTAAAGACTTTTGGCATATTGTAGGGCAGGGTTTGCTACAATTTTCGTCGTTGTCTGTAGAGACTATTTCTGGGGTTTTACACGCTCAAAAAACAAATCTTTTACTCTATTGGTACTTATCTGAAAACCCATTACCTGATGGTGCTTATCTCTGACAAATCTCATTTTTTTGTATGTGTAATTTTTAGAGGTAAACCAGTCATTGGTAATAGGAACTAAAGGAATGATGCCTAGTCTAAAATGCTTGAGTACTGGCTGGTTGTTTTCAATCACAAAGGTATAATTGGTGCTTAGTTCTGGGCTATGGTATTTGCCCAAGTATGCCTTTAAATCAATTGAAGTATATTTCAAAAACTCAATGGGTTTTCGGTCGTTTATCTTCACGAGCATACGCGCATTGCCTTGCTTGTTTTTATCAAAAATAACACTTACGTTTTCGGTATCACCTATCATTTTAAATTCGTTGGGACTGATGGGTAATAGCTTGGTTTCACTTTTTTTGTTGCGGTAATACATCAAGGCGCCTTTTTTTATATAAATCTTGCGGTTGTACCACTCTGCGGTTTCCCAATATTTTCCGACAAACGTTTCTAACTGAGTTGTGCTAAGTTTGATAAACTTAGAGGGTTTATGGGCAAACACCTTTTTCTTTGTACGCTTTTTTTCTTTTTCATAATGCTGTTTTAGGTAAATATCAGCAATTCTAAATACAAGTGTTCGCTGAAATGAGGCAACATTGGACAATACCAAGGCAGCAAAGTTGTGTGCAGGAAAACGAACCAAATACAAGCGATAACCTGCGTCAGACCCCGAATGATAGACCACCTTGACGCCTTTGTAATGCCCCACAAATTGCCCTAATCCTACTCCAGTTTTTCTGCCATTGGGTAACTTCATGGTCGTTTGCATTTGCTCAAAAATAGCCTTGCTGCCAATTTTTAACTGTTCAAAATTCATTGCCCACAGGCTTAAGTCGTTTGCAGTGGTAAAAAGACTGGTAGCACCTACGGTGGCAAAGTTCAGCACACTTTTTTTAAACCCTTTGTGATGCCTGTGGTAAGAATATGCTCGATTTTTCACTATTTTTTCATGGTCGTCATAAAACAAAGAGTTTTTCATTCCTAAAGGCTTAAAAATATTTGCTTGGGTAAAATCAGCAAATGATTGCCCTGATACCCTTGCTACTATTTCTGCCAGCAAAGTATACCCAGTATTGCAGTACGAAAACTGGCTGCCTGGCTCAAAATTTAGTTTTTTTTGGTGCTTTAGCAGCGTCATAATATGTGCTTTGGTAACCACATCGCCCGAACGCCAGCCCGCCAAACGCAATAGGTTCCATTGATCTCGCAAACCACTGCTATGGGTGGCTAAATGTCTTAAAGTGATTTTTTTGCCAAAATCAGGCATGGCTGGAATGTATTTTTTCACCTCATCATCTAATGATAGCTTGCCTTGTTTTGCCAATAATAAGATAGAAAATGCGGTAAACTGTTTAGACAAAGAAGCCGAATGAAACACGGTATTGGGGGTAATAGGAATCCCATACTCTAAATTGGCTTGCCCATAACCTTTGGTGTAGGCAATTCGATTATTTTGGATAATGGCAATGGCTACTCCGGGCTTGTGAGGTTTGTTCCAAGTAGAAAAAAGCTGGTCTACCTGTTGCTCTTTGCTAAGGGCAACTTGGTCTTGAGCCTGCAAAATCAATATTTGAAAAGTGAAAAGTAACGCGAATAGGTATCTCATTGGGGTATAGTTTTTAAGTAAAAAAAATACACTAAAGAGAAAGACGACCTAAGTGGCAAAACATTACTCTACCTTAAAAAAAACACCTTTTTTGGGTCACAACCAATGATTATTAATAGCGATCTTGTTTAACTTTACACAAGTTTATTATAAAAAAATCCCCTTGAACAACTAGCTCAAGGGGATTTCTTATTAAGTTTTCAAACCATAGTTACCTCACAGTAGAACCGTTGTTTACGGCATCGGTAGGCGATACAAACTTAAGATTGCCTTCGCTGTCTTCTGCCATCAACACCATTCCTTGCGACTCGATGCCCTTCATTTTGCGAGGGGCAAGGTTGGCAAGCAAACACACTTGTTTGCCTACTATATCTTCGGGCTTAAAGTGTTGGGCAATGCCGCTCAATACAGTACGGGTGTCTACTCCAGTATCTAAAGTAAGCTCTAGCAAACGGTCGGCTTTCTTCACTTTTTTGGCTTCTACTATGGTAGCTACACGAATGTCTAACTTGGTAAAGTCATCAAAAACAATTTCGTCTTTGATGGGCTCTAAAGTTGCCTCGGTAGTTGCTGCCTCTTTTTGATCAGCTGCGTTGGCTTGCTTTGTTGCCGCTAATTTGTCTAATTGCTCCTTCACGGTTTTATCTTCTATTTTTTCAAACAATACAATGGCTTTTTCTATAGTTTGCCCAGCGTTTATGATGTCAATGCCCCCCATTGCTTGCCAAGTCATACAGTTGGGGTTCCAGGCAGGGCGATTTAGCATATTGCGCAGCTTTTCGGCTGTAAAAGGCAAGAAAGGCTCACACAGCAAGGCAAGGTTTGCCGCCACTTGCAAGCTGAGGTGCAAAATGGTTTCTATGCGTTGGGCGTGTTTTTCTTTGTCTTCTTTGTACAACAACCAAGGCGAAGTTTTTTGCAAATATTGATTGCCCATGCGCGATAAGTCCATCACCTGTGCCAAAGCCTCACGGAACTTATACTCTTCTATAGCTTTGCCTATTTTTTTGGGGTAAGCTGCCAAAGCATCAATCAATGCCTGATCGTCTTCGGTCAGGTTGTCGTTGAGTGGGGGCACTACACCTCCATAATATTTATGTGTCAACGCCACCGGACGACGCACAAAGTTGCCCAGGTTATCGGCAAGTTCGTTGTTGTTACGTTTCTGAAAACCCTCCCAGGTAAAGTTACTGTCACTGGTTTCGGGTGCATCGGCAGTCAAGGCATAACGCAATACATCTTGTTTGCCTTCAAACTCACGCAAATATTCGTGCAACCACACTGCCCAGTTGCGCGAAGTAGATATTTTTTCGTCCTCTAGGTTCATAAACTCATTGGCGGGCACGTTTTCGGGCAATACATACTCACCGTGGGCTTTGAGCATTGACGGGAACATAATGCAATGAAATACAATGTTGTCTTTGCCTATAAAATGTACCAGCTTGCTGTCTTCGCTTTGCCAATACTTTTTCCATTCTTCGTCGAGCGAACCATCGGGAGCTTTTTCTTTGAAATACTCTTTGGTAGCTGATATATACCCAATGGGTGCATCAAACCATACATACATTACTTTGCCTTCTGAGTTGGGCAAAGGCACTTGAATACCCCAGTCCAAATCGCGGGTAACTGCACGTGGGTGTAGCCCAGAATCTAACCAAGACTTACACTGCCCATAAACGTTGGTTTTCCAATCGTCTTTGTGGCTGTCCAAAATCCAGTCTTTTAACCAATCTTCGTATTGGTCGAGCGGAATGTACCAGTGTTCGGTCTCTTTTTTCTCTAATGCTGCATTGCTCAAGGTAGAGCGTGGGTCAATCAACTCGTCGGGGCTAAGCGTGCTCCCACAGTTTTCGCACTGATCGCCATAGGCATTGTCGTTGCCACACTTGGGGCAAGTGCCTATAATGAGCCTATCGGCAAGAAAACGCTGGGCGGTAGGGTCAAAAAACTGTTGACTTACCTTTTTTTGTAGTTTGCCTTCGGCGTGTAACTTCAGGAAAAACTCTTGCGAGGTTTCGTGGTGTATTTGGCGCGAAGTACGCGAATATACATCAAAGGTGAACCCAAACTCTTTGAACGAATCGCGGATAACTTGATCGTACTTGTCCACTACTTGTTGTACAGTTACGCCTTCTTTTTCGGCTCTGATGGTTACGGGCACACCGTGTTCGTCGGAGCCACTCACAAACATGACATCTTCGCCCTTAAGTCGGAGGTAACGTGCATAAATGTCGGCAGGGATGTATACCCCAGCCAGGTGCCCTATGTGGGCTGCTCCGTTGGCATACGGCAACGCCGCTGTAATTATGTGGCGTTTGTGTTTCTTCTGCGTCATGTTGTTTGCTAAATTTTGATTTTTAAAATCTGTGAACTTTGCTAAAAGTTTGGTTAAAAATGAGCTGCAAAGGTAATGATTTTTTGGTATTTAGCTAAGTGGGTTTTGTGGTTTGATAGTTTTATGGTTCGAAAAACAGTTATTTAATTAAGAATTTTCACTTAAGAATTAGCGCAAAGCGAGGCTGAAAACTATCCAAGGCAATTCAAGCTAAAAAACAACCTCCCGTATTGGTCTTAAGGCTTTATGCTTGCCCACCCTAAAGCTGATTGTGAGGATTTTCAAAAATAAGTTGTTTACAAGCATTTGGGTTAGCACTGCTCAGGTCACCCTGCGGTAAGACCTTCGCGGGAGGTGGTGGTTTGAATGAATTTGCTTTGTTAAAAAAACGATCGCATCTCCCCTTGCTGGTGCACGTCGTCCTCGCGTGTGCCATCGTAGACAATTCAAGCCCAAAAAACAACCTCCCCGTGTTGATCTTAAGGCTTTAGCCTGACCAAACACTTACCTACCCTAAAGCTGAGGATTTTCAAAAATAAGTCGTTTACAAACATTTGAGTTAGCACTGCTCAGGTCACCCTGTGGTAAGACAGTTTAATCACGAATTTTTCAATTACGAACCGACCGCAGGGAGCTCTGCCTTGGCTAATTACGAGTATACAGCTAGCGGTTTTATCACAAGGTTTGAATTGAATTTGCTTTGTTAAAAACCAGCTCCCAACCCACCAAGGTTTTTTAGCCTGGCTTTTCGAACTCCACATTACCACCAATTTTTGTATATTAGGTAATGCATCGACTCATTACGCTACTTCTTTTTTATTTTGTGGTGTCCCTTTTCCCCATAAGGGCACAAAAAACAGGTTCTACTCAAAACCTGGTACCTAATCCTGGTTTTGAGAGTTACCATGAATGCCCCGACCATCTCGAGGCCATTCGCTTTAGGCGGATTCCGGCTTGGGTGGCAAACCCACCCAATTGCACACCTGATTATTTTAATAAATGTGGGGCACGGGGCTATAGAGTGCCCAAAAACCGTTGCGGGGTATTGGCAGCCAACAACGGGCAAGCTTATATAGGCATGATCTTACGGGTAGGCTCGCCTGAGGGTGACCCACAGGGTTGGTATTACCGCGAGCACGTAACTGCTAAGCTCAAACGCCCACTCAAAAAAGACTATAGGTATGTAATAAAAATGCACCTTGCCTTGTCTACTTACGCCAATTATGCCATTGCCAATATTGGGGTACTGTTTACCAAACATCCCAAGCGTATCCGTTGGAACAAGGTCTATGTGCCTCAGGTAATGACTCCTCGGAATCAATTTTTTGACCAGCCCAATCAGTGGGTATTGGTACAAGACACCATGGTGGCAAAAGGTGGAGAGGCTTTTATTACTATTGGGGAGTTTAATAACTTTGGCGACCATCAAATCAAGAAAATCACCAATAGTCGCAAGTATCGCCGTAAGTTCAATTTTAACCGGGCTTATTATTTTATAGATGATGTGTCAGTAGTAGAACTCGACAAGGTAATGATAGATACAATGCCTAAGATTACGGGCAAACCATTGACCAACCTCGAGATAGGTTTTGATACCGATTTGGGCAACATAAAAAGAGGAGAGCCAGTGATTCTAAAAAATATTTTCTTTGAATTTGCCAAAGCCCGGCTATTACCAGCATCGTTTCCTGAACTGGATAAGTTGGTAAATTTACTCACAACACACCCTCAAATAAAGGTGCGTATTATGGGGCACACCGACAATGTAGGCACCGATACCCGCAACTTGCAACTGTCGAACAGGAGAGCAAAAAGTGTAGTCACCTACTTGAAAAAGCAGGGCATTAGGGCAAACCGACTGACTTTTAAAGGCTTTGGCGAAAGCCGCCCTATAGACAGCAATGTAACTAAAGAAGGTAGACAAAAAAACAGAAGGGTGGAGTTTGTGGTGCTCTAGAGTCTCAAGTCCTTAGATGCCAATGCATATCGGTGCTTTTAGCGACAAGCAACAAGTTTATAAGTCGTTTTTATTTGAAATAAAACTTTTATATTGCCCTATATTTTATGATGCTGCTCTACATAAGAAGTGCATAATCAATACCCTATAAGTTCACTTGTGGCTTGAAGCTAATTGCTTGTAGTTAACTATCCACTTTAAATTACTAATACCCATGCAACCCATTACCCAACCTACTTTATTGATTGATGAAGCCAAGTGCCGCCGTAATATTGACATGATGGTAAACAAGGCAAAAAAACACGGGATTCGTTTACGTCCTCATTTCAAAACCCACCAATCGGTAGCGGTGGGTAAATGGTGCCAGGAAGCAGGCATTGAAGCCATTACGGTGTCGTCGCTCAAAATGGCGACTTACTTTGCCAAAAACGGTTGGCAAGACATCACCATTGCTTTTCCTTTTTATGCCCAGGAAATGGCAGGCGTAAACAAACTTGCCGAAGAAATTGACCTCAACCTGACTATAGTAAGTCCTGAGAGCATCAAGGTGTTGAAAGAGCAACTTGACTATGCGGTGGGGGCTTACATTAAAATAGATGTAGGAACACACCGCACGGGCATTCGTCCTGAAGATGGTGAACAAATAGAGGCAATGATTGGTGAGATATTGCGTAACCCTATGGTTATTTTTAAAGGTTTTATGGCACACGCCGGACACACTTATGGCGCACGGGACGAAGCCGAAATTCAACAGATTCATCAAGATACTTTAAAGATCATGTGTAAGGTGAGGGATACTTATCAAGAAAAGTTTGACTTGCATGATGACCCACTAGAGGTATCTATAGGGGATACTCCAGGCTTTAGTGTAGCCAATGATTTTGAAGGAGCTCAAGAGTTGCGTCCTGGCAATTGTGTGTTTTATGATGTCATGCAAACCCAGATTGGTTCTTGCGATGCCGACCAAATAGCGGTAGCAATGGCTTGCCCAGTGGTAGCAAAACACGCTGATCGATACGAAGTAGTGATTCATGGAGGAGCCGTACATTTTTCTAAAGATTTTATCACAGACGGTCACGGTCATAAAGTGTTTGGGCAAATAGTACGGCTTACGCCTGATGGTTGGGGGGAGCCTATTCCAGAAATGCACCTGGCGCGTTTGTCACAAGAGCACGGCGTCATCAGTACCAGCCCTGAGGCCTTCGATACGCTCCAAACGGGCGATGTTATAGGGGTGTTACCGATCCACTCGTGCCTTACCGCAAACCTTATGCGTGGTTATCGTACTTTTGATGACCAAAGTCTTGATCACTTGGAAGGACAGATTTTATGAACTTAAACAAAAAGGTAGTTGACTGTAGAAAGTATTTTTTGATAAATTTTGAGTCTAAAAAGAACAAGAAACTATCAAAAGTACATGAATATTTAAGGCAAAATATGCACACACAACCATATAAGACTGATAAAGCATAGAAAAAGTTACAAAAAACATCTATATTTTTTATAGAATAATTTGCATTTTACCTGCAAAACCTCTAAAATTGAACATCATAGCTGGTTGAAGGTAAAAAGGCTCGTTACACAAAGGTGGCGGGCTTTTTTCATTTCTGCCTATTTTGCCCACTTCACTTCCCTTTTTATTACTCAGGTTATTTAATCAGTACTTCTTATAAAACGCGGGTTTATTTTGAAGTTTTTTAATGTATCTTTGCAAGATTTTGACACAGAAATTATCACTATCCTCTGGCATTTGATCAAATAGATGTTTGAGGGAAATTCATTTTAATTACTACAAGATATGAATAAACGCATCACGAATGCTTGCCTGGCATTATTAATTTCGGGTGGTTTATGGAGCTGTGGAGGCTCTTCCACTACAGCTACCGAAGGAGACACCACTGCCACTACCGACAGCAGTGCTAACAAAGCAACCACTGATACTAAAGAAGTAAGTGGGGTGGCCTCTAAACTAAAAGATTACCAAACAGTAAAGCTTACTACTGACTTATCGCAACTGACTGACAAAGAGAAACAGATGATTCCTTTGTTGATCGAGGCTGCTCAATTGATGGATGATCTTTTTTGGGAGCAAGCGTATGGCGATAAGAGCAAGGCTTTGGCAAAGGCAAAAAATGAAGATGAGAAAAAATACATTGCCATTAATTATGGCCCTTGGGACAGGCTGGACAACAACAAGCCTTTTATAGAAGGGGTAGGCAACAAGCCTGAAGGGGCTAATTTTTACCCCCAGGACATGACCAAAGAGGAATACGATCAACTGGACAATAAAGACAAGGGAAGCCTTTATACCATTATTCGTCGCAAAGAAGACAAGTCGCTGGAGGTGATTCCTTATAGTGTAGCTTATAAAGAAAAGTTAACCAAGGCTGCCGAATTGTTGAAAAAAGCTGCTGAACTTGCCGAAAACCCTAGCCTAAAAAAGTACTTGAACCTAAGGGCTGAAGCGTTTTTGACCGATCAATACAAGGCAAGTGATATGGCCTGGATGGATTTGAAGGACAATGGCTTGGATGTAATCATTGGGCCTATTGAAAACTACGAAGACAAAATAAATGGAGCCAAGGCTGCGTTTGAGGCTTATATATTAGTAAAAGACAAAGAATGGAGTCAAAAACTGGCGCGTTACGCTACTTTGTTGCCCCAACTACAAAAAGGCATTCCGGTAGAGGACAAGTATAAAAAAGAAACGCCTGGGTCTAACTCTCAGTTGGCGGCGTTTGACGTAGTATATTATGCAGGTGACTGCAACGCGGGTAGCAAAACAATTGCCGTAAACTTGCCTAACGATGAAGGTATTCAACTGGAAAAAGGAACACGTCGTTCTCAGTTGAAAAATACCATGAAAGCTAAGTTTGACAACATTGTGGTACCTATCAGCAATGTATTGATTGCGGAAGACCAACGCTCAAACATTGCATTTGATGCTTTTTTCCAAAATGTAATGTTCCACGAAGTGGCTCACGGTTTGGGGATCAAAAACACCATTGATGGCAAAGGCACCGTAAGGAAAGCATTGGGCAACACTGCCTCGGCTATAGAAGAAGGCAAAGCCGATATTTTGGGTTTGTATATGGTAACTGAGTTGCGTAAAATGAAAGAATTGACCGAAGGTACTTTACAGAATAATTATGTCACCTTTTTGGCAAGCATTTTCCGCTCGATTCGCTTTGGGGCAGCTTCTAGCCACGGCAAGGCCAATATGGTTTGTTTTAACTTCTTCCAGAAAATGGGCGCATTTACCCGTGGCGAAGATGGTACTTATAAGGTAGACTTTGAGAAATTTCCGGAGGCTGTCAAAGGTTTGACCAACAAATTGCTTACCCTACAGGGCAACGGCGACTATGAGGCTACCAAGAAGTTTTTAGAAGAAATGTCGGTACAGTCTGACGTGCTTACAAAAGATTTGGCGCGTTTGAAAACCGCTGGAATTCCTAAAGACATCGTTTTTGAGCAAGGTGTAGATGCTTTGGGTTTGACGGCTCAGTAGTTTGCCTAGCAACAAGCTTTTAGCGATAAGCTACAAGTGTAAAGTTAACAAACTCCGTTGGGTGATGATTGCCCAACGGAGTTTGTTTTTTTAGATAAATAAAAGTACTGATTATCAACACTTTGACTACTTATCAAGGTCAACCTATTTCAGGCATGGACAACTTGAAGCACCGATATACATCGGTATCTAAGGACTTGTGACTTGTACCTTGCCTCTTGAATGATAATTCACTCTCCCCCCACCATCACAAAAGCCCCCCAATAATAAGGCGCGGCATAGATTTTCTTGCCGTTTTTCTCATAATTGCGTAGGTAGGCTTGGGCTGCCCTAAAAGCAGCTCGTTTGCTTTTTTTGTCGCCTATCCAGGCTTTGTAAAAATGGTTCATCAATAGTTTTGTCGCGTTGTCGTCTACCTTCCAAAGGCTCAAAATCACACTTTGGGCACCCGCCACTATAAACGCCCGCTGTAGGCCTTGCACCCCTTCACCATTTTCAACCTCGCCCAGCCCCGTTTCGCACGCCGAAAGTACTACCAACTCGGTGCCCTGCAAATCCATTTGCGACGCCTCATAAGCAGTCAGAATGCCATCTTCGATGTCGGGTTTTGACTTGGCTTTTTCGTAGGTGCTTGCCCCTGCCAACACAATGCCCGAACGCAACATAGGTTCTTCACGGGCAATTTTAGCCACTTGGGCAGCCGAGGGGGCTTTGCCTCCACGCGAAAAATTATCAAATACTACATCTTCTTTTTGTACTTTGGTGGGCGCCTTAAAGTTTTCGATGAAAAAACCGTGGGTGGCAATGTGCAAAATTTTGGGGTGGGCTACTTGCTTCACCGCCAACTCCAGGGCTTCATTGCCTAAGTGGGTGCTTACCTTAAGCTGGCGTTGGCTGCCCAACACCGCCGCAATTGCTTTGATCTCTGCCTCGGTGCCCGGCAAATCTGCCCAACCACTGCGCAAGCCCTTTTTTCCTTGCTTCAGGAGTTTGTCAGACGTAGGCGGAAAATGGAAGTCTGAAGGGTTGCCTCCTTGTGGTTGGGCGGCTTTCAATATTTTTTCTTCTTTTTGCAAATTTGCCAGTGGCAGTTCATAGCTTGGTCTGCCAAACAAAGTAGCTAAATTGCTGGTCGTATTCCGTTGCTTTTGTTTTTGGGCATCTATCACTTCGCGCAAGGTGGTCAGCATCTGAATGTCTACTTCCTCCTCTACATACTTGCCTGTGACAGGGTTGAACAAAGTATTGAGGTTGAGCTGGTTGTAGACCCCATCGGGCGATATATACACTTTTTGAATGCCTTGCTTTTGCAAATACTTGCCTATCTCTTCCCAAAATTTACCGTAGCTTGTTTTATCTTCAGCTTTGCTCAAAATAGCGCGTTGGTAGGTTTTTATTTGAGCTTCTAGGGTTTTGGCATCTAGCAAAATCGCCTGGGGATAGGCTTGGCGAGCGGTGGTAATCAATGCCAGGTATTTTGTGCCTTGCTTCATAATTTCTATGGCGGCTTCCTTGTCGTGGAGTGCCTGCCTGAGCGATGGAAAGTCATACTTTATCTGACTGTTCAACTCCACGCCTATTTTTTTGTAAAGCTGTTTTTCTAAAGCTTCAATTTGCTCAATATTTCGCTCAATATCGATTTTTCTCTTTTCTTTCTCCTCAAGCGATAAATTAATGCTTTTGGCGGTTTGGGCTTTCAGGCTCAAGTATTGATCATAAGTACGGGCAAGTGTCGTATCAGTCGCTGCTTTTTGGGCAATCAATTGCAATAGCCACTGTTTGCCATTGAGCAACCAACCCTTGAGGACAAGCTCCAAATCCAGTAATTTACTGGCAAGTTTGCCTTTTTCTGAGAGGGAGGTTTTTTCTTGGGTAACTATATAAATAAAAAAACCTTTGAAGTGATTGAAGTAAAACTGGTTTACCTTCAAATAGTTCTTTTGTCCCTTTTCACTCAAGATGATTTGATTGTTTTTGAGTTCTTTGAGCTTCGCATCAATTGACTCAAGATACAAGGGAACTGCTTTTTTATAAGCCCTTTGGTACTGATAAAGATTTGCCAGATTGTTCAAAGCAAAAGCATACTCTGGATGGTGCTTGCCTAAAGTTTTTTCTACAACACTTTTGCTTTCCAAATACAAAGCCTCAGCTTTTTGATAAGCTTTGGCTTTAAAGTATACACTCGCCAGGTTGCCCAAAGAAACGGCGTATTCTGGATGGTGCTTGCCTAAAGTTTTTTCTATCACATTTTTGCTTTCCAAATACAAGGCTTTTGCTTTTGGGTAAGCCTCCATATATTGATATACTCCAGCCAGGTTATTTAAAGCAATTGCATACTCTGGATGATTTTTGCCCAAGGTTTTTTCCATAATATTCTTGCTTTCCAAATACAAAGGGGCGGCTTTTTGGTAGGCGCCCTGGTTGATGTATAAGTGAGCAAGACTGTTTAAAGAAGTGGCATACTCTGGATGGCTTTTGCCCAAGGTTTTCTCCCTGATTTTTTTGCTTTCTAAGTACAAATATTTTACTTTTGGGTAAGCACCCATTTTAGCATACAAAGCGGCTAAGTTGTTCAAAACAAGGGCATACTTTGGGTGGTTTTTACCCAAAGTTTTTTCTACAACACTTTTATTCTCCAAATACAAAGCTTCAGCCTTTGAGTAAAGCCCCATTTCCCAATACAAGACTGCCAAGCTGAACAAGGAATTGGCATACTTTGGATGCTGGTTGTTCAGTTTTTTTTCTACTATACTTTTACTTTCTAAAACAAAGGGGCGGCTTTTTGGCAAGCCCCTGCTTTTGTATACAAACTTGCCAAATTGTTCAACGAACGGGCATAAGCCAGGTGATGCTTGCCTAGTTTTTTTTCTACAATGTTTTTACTTTCCAAAAACAAAGCCGCAGCTTTTTGATACCCTTTGGTTTTTGCGTATAAACTTGCCAAATTGTTCAATGAACGGGCATAAGCCAGGTGGTTTTTACCTAATTTCTTTTCTACGATGTTTTTACTTTCCAGGTACAGGGCTTCCATCTTTTGGTAAGCGTACATTTTATCATACAATAGCGCCAGGTTATCTAAGGCAGACGCATACACCAAGTCGTTATTGCCCACTGCTTTTGCTAACGTGATCATTTCCTCGCTATAAGGCACTGCTTTTTTGTATTGCCCCAGAAGAAAGTATAGGTTCGCCAGCTTTTGAGCACTCTCAAAAGATTCTTTATTGGTAGTGCCTGGTATTTTTTTTCTTAAAGTATATAGTTCCAGAAAAGCTTTTTCTGCCTGTGCGTATTTTTTTGCCCGCTTTAGGTTGTAGGCAAGGGCCGTAAATGAAAGAAGGTAAGCTTTGTGACCTTTGCCCAGCTTTTTCTCCATTATTTGTAGTGTTTTCTCAAGCAAAGGCTGCGCTTTCTCGTACTGTTTTTGGTCATAATAATTATTTGCCAAGCTTCTGAGTGCTTTAGCATACGCCAAATGTTCTTTTCCAATCAGTTTTTCTTGTATGGCAAGCGTTTGCTTATAAAGACTTTCCGCTTTTTTACACAACCTTTGCTTTTCGTAAGCATGTGCCAGATAAGAAAGCGCCGTTGCATAATACTGGTGTTCTTTTGGGTATTGTTTTCGTACCTGAACCACCCCTTTTTCATAAAAAGCTTGAGCTTCTTTATATTTTTTTTGTTTGAAAAGGCGAGTGCCTGAAATAGCTAACTGAGCTCAAGATGGAGATGCCTGAGTACCATCCAAATTGTAGTAAACCGTCGTAATTAATTGCCCCATTTTATACTCGTGTACTCTCTCTTTTTTACCATCAGGGTGATAAAACATTATTTTACCATGAAACTTTTGTTGCCCCCAATCAATGATTGAATCAATCACCATTTTTGCTTGACCTGACTTATAAAAATCAACCATTTTACCCACAGGCTTACTATCCAAAAAAGTCATCAAACGATAATATGTTGCGTGAGCTTTGTTTTGCTTCTGCTGCTCATATTTATCATTCGGCACTAGCCACCTCCCTTGCCGCAAACCATTGGCGTCGATTTTGTTGGGGGCTTTGACAGATTGAAGCGTGTTTTGGCTAATTGCTGCCAGCGTATATAGGCACAAAAAAAGTGTAGTGTATAAGAATTTTTGCATTTGTTGTCTAGTATCGTAAACCATTGAATTTAATTGAATATACCCTTTTTTGGTGGAGATATGGAAGAAAAGCTCTGCTAAAAATGAGGCATCATTTGTTCGAAAATAAAAACGCACTGACTCGATTCGAACCAGTGCGTTTTGTGTATAATTTATAAGCAATAACTACTTGTGGGGCTAGTACCTCCTACCATCGCCAAAGGTGTACATAAACCTTAGCCCATAGGTTTTCTGGTTCTCTATTTTGGTATTCACCATAAACGCGTGAATGTTGCCAGTACCTGAGCCCACCGCAAACCTAAACCCTGCGTTGAGGTAAAAACCTTCCATAGGTGACACTACATCAGCCAAATCGTTGAGGTTGGCATTTGGGTTAGTCAACAATTGACCAAACCCTTCGGGGTTAAGCAAGTATAAGTTAGAAAACTGATAACCTAGTCCCAAAAAACCTCCAAGAGACGAACGGGCACTGTGGGTGGCTCCTGCCCCAAAGTTAAAATTAATTACAAAAGGAATTTCATAAGAAAGGTCTTTTGTCTCTCCTTTTTTGTTCAAATACTCGCCATAAAGCAAGCTCATATACAAAGCCAATGACACGCTCTGATCATTGCCCATAATCAGGTTGAGTCGCGGGGAAAAGGTAAGTCCAAAATACTCCTCAGCAGAGTCTTTCAAAAACCCTTCGGTATAGCGTGGCATCACTGCAGTGGCTCCTAGGCTATACATTAACTCAGAACTATTATAATAAGCCCCTCGCCTTCTGCGACGCTGAGCTTCGGCATCATTGTTAAAAAAAGAAATAAATAATAAGCAAATAATTGCAATGCTGTAAAAACGTTTCATTTTGATTAATAAATGTTTTAGAAATAATTTGACAAAATACCCTGCATATTTCCTAACAGGTGTATCTTGATGTGGCAAAATCAGGTAAACCCTTACCCCACCACTTGTACATTTTGTAAGTAAAAACAGGCAGTATAGTTTTTTGGATGATCACTCTACATTATCAACCCTTTCAACCTTCTGTTATGCCTACCTTCATATACCCAACCCTCTACCCAAAACGGAGGTTTTTCTGTAAAAAATATAAAGCTTCGCCGTATTCAGCTCATTCCATACAAAACCACCACGCAAAATATTCCATATAGCTTAGCTTAACAAAACATTCAAAAACCAAATTTAATTGGGACTTTTATTTTATTACAAATATTTTTTCTGAATTTCAAATCATAAAAAGTCTCCAAAGACATATAAGTATTTAATGGTTTTCGCCAATGATTATTTTGAAACTAAAATCTGTTACATTGTGAACTCAATTTATTCAATACAAATCACCGTAGATTCTACGCCAACACTTGTACTTAACAGCGAAGTTATTGTACTCATCGTGTGTATATTGGTGCCTTAACTTTCTATTTTTTTGTTTAACTTTGTGCAGTTGTTCTCTTTTTCGGAGAAAAACCAACAGTGCTTGATTTTTCTATCACTCACTATAATATATTCAATGTTGATCGAGCCACGTGGGTTCGTTAACTTCAAACCAAGTTCTCAAACAAAACAAGCAATTCTAATGGCATTAGTAGAAATGGTTATGCCCAAAATGGGCGAAAGTGTAATGGAAGGTACCATTTTGCAATGGCTCAAGGCTGTGGGCGACGAAATAGAGGAAGATGAGCCTGTACTTGAGGTAGCTACCGATAAAGTAGACACTGAAGTGCCTGCCACCCATGCAGGTGTTTTAAAAGAGGTTTTAGCACAAGAAGGAGATGTTGTACAAGTAGGACAAACTATTGCTATCATCAGCACCGATGGCGACGCTCCGGCAGATGCTCCCGCAAGCCAGCCCGAAGCTGCTCCTGCCACTGTAGCTGCTGTGGAGCAAACCATTGCCCAGGCGCAAGTTGCTACTGCCAATAACAACGGTACCGAACGCCTGAATGCCCCAGCTACTGGTCGGTTTTACTCTCCTTTGGTACTTAATATTGCCAAAACTGAAGGGATTCCTATGACTGAACTGGAATATGTACCTGGCACAGGTTCAGACAATAGGGTCACTAAAAAAGATATTTTAGCCTATGTAGCCAATCGTCAAACCAATGGTGGTGGTGTAGCTGTTCAAGCTACTCAACCAACACAAGTAGCTACTAAACCTACCCCAGTTGCTACTTCTGGCAAACCTGCTGCCAGTAGCAAACCTAGTGCTCCTGCCACGGTGTCTTACAGTGGAGCCCATGACGTAATAGAAATGGACCGTATGCGTAAAATGATTGCGCAACGTATGGTAGACTCTAAGCGAATCTCTCCCCATGTCACTACTTTTGTAGAAGCCGATGTTACCAACATTGTGATGTGGAGAAATAAGGTCAAAAAGGAGTTTCAGCAAAAGCATGGAGAAAAAATCACTTTCACGCCTATTTTTATCGAGGCCATTGCCAAAACCTTGGGCGATTTCCCTTTGGTAAACTCTTCTATAGAAGGTGAAAATATCATTGTAAAGAAAGATATTAACATAGGAATGGCTACCGCTCTACCAAGTGGTAACCTTATAGTACCTGTGATTAAAAATGCTGATCAGATGAACTTATTGGGCTTGGCAAAACGAGTAAATGACCTTGCCAATCGAGCCCGTAATAATAAGCTCAACCCTGATGAACTTTCTGGTGGAACTTATACCATGTCTAATATTGGAGGTTTTGGCAATGAAATGGGTACACCTATTTTAGTGCAGCCACAGGTGGGTATACTAGCCATTGGTGCTATTAAAAAGAAACCTGTAGTGATAGAAACACCTACCGGAGATGTGATAGGCATTCGCCATATGATGTTTATGTCTCACGCCTATGATCACCGAATTGTTGATGGTGCATTAGGTGGTGGATTTGTTCGTCGTGTAGCCGATTATCTTGAGGCTTTTGATGTAGATACGGTCATCTAAAATATACGCAACTATTTGCAAACAAAATAAGTATAAGGTTTAAGTTACTGGTTTTATTTGCTAGTACTTAAACCTTTTTTAGTATATCAATAGATCAAACTTTCATGGAAAAAATAGAATGTCAAACCATCCAGTACTTACTGGATGACAAAAGTACTGAAGCCATTTCAGTAGCTTTTGAATATTTGGGAGCAATGAGTGAAGCCAAAGCACTGGTGACCCAAATAACCAACCAACTCGCCTCATGTTGGGACAATATTCCTCTACTAAAACAAGTATTACAAGACCTACAAACATTGGGCAAAGGCGAGGCAATTATTCATGCACGTGCCCATTACTTTGAAAACCTTGGTGTTGCAAAGAAATATGTAGAAGAGGTGGCTGAATACTTTCAACCACACCCTTAAAAGTAGTGAGTAATTGTATTGATGATGACTATTTGAGTACAACAGGGAATAACTTGTCGCTTAAAGCTTGCCCCTATTGAGGCTTCTAACTACTTCTTATCTCACTCAAAACCAAGAACTTGTAACAGAGATAAAGGAATTGTTACACAAAAAGCAAAAAATAGCCGCAGTCAAACTAGTCAAAACCAATACGGGTTTATCACTCCATGACGCCCTAAATTTTGTAGATCAGGTAAAAATATCTGTATAAAACGTTCAAACTTCTACTTTGCTCACTTCATAAGTTTTTCGAGCAGTGGTATCATTGTTTATCCGAATATTGTTTGGCAAGCATTGCTAAAACAAAATCACCCATACACAAACCAAATATTCACTTGAATAATATGATTAGATGTCTTTATTTGACGAAGATATTTTTCTACCTTTACCACTGTTTTTTTAAGATCAAGCAATTCGCTTCAGTGATTTTTTGTTACTTTGCATAAAAAAATAAGAACATTACTATGTCCAACCCCTCGCTTAAAAGTGTAGCTTTTAAAAGCTTTATGGGCAATAGCCCGGTGTGGTATAAACAGGCTGTTATCATTGCACTAGTACTCAACCCCATAGTATTAGTTGCCACAGGAAGCCATCAAATAACTGGATGGCTCATACTCATAGAATTTATCGCAACTTTGGCTCTGGCACTTAAGTGTTATCCTTTGATTCCGGGAGGTTTAATTGCTCTGGAGGCTGCCTTTATGAAAATGGTCACCCCTCATAGCATTTTCCATGAAGTAGAAGGAAACCTTTCGGTAATTTTGCTGCTACTGTTTATGGTAGCTGGTATTCACTTTATGAAAGACTTGCTTTCATGGGTTTTTACCAAAATTATTGTTGGTATACGTTCCAAGTATACCTTATCCCTCACATTTGCGTTTGTAGGCGCTTTTTTGTCTGCCTGGTTAGATGCATTGACAGTAACGGCAGTAATGATTGCTGTAGCCATTGCCTTTTATAATATCTATACCAGTGCTTCGCTCGACGAGAGGGTTCCTGGTGATTTAGACAAAGACAAGAAAAAGTTTGTTGCCCGTCAGGATTTAGATAATTTCGGAGGTTTTTTGCGTAATCTATTAATGCACGGTGTAGTAGGTACTGCTTTGGGGGGAGTGTCTACTCAGGTAGGCGAACCTCAAAACCTAATTATTGCTAAAAAAATGGGGTGGGACTTTATAGAGTTTTACCTTAAAATGGCCCATGTTTCTCTTCCTCTGTTGGCAGCCGGTTTGGTAGTCACAGTGTTGGTAGAAAGATTTAAAATAGTAGGCTATGGTTACAATATACCTGATAACGTAAGGGCAATTTTGAAGCAAAACGCGGATAAAATGCGTGATGAAATGGATACTCGCAAACGTTGGAATTTGGTTGTTCAGGGTATAGGGGGTATTTGGTTGGTAGTGGCCTTGGCCATGCACCTCGCCGAAGTAGGGCTCATTGGCTTATCAGTAGTTATATTTTTAACTGCGGCCACTGGAAAAACTGATGAAAATACCATTGGACACGCCTTTGAAGAAGCTACTCCTTTTACAGCTTTATTAGTAGTATTTTTTGTAATTGTGGGGATGATTGAGGAAACTCACTTGTTTAAACCTATCATCAATCTTGCTTTAGAAGCCAAAGGCTCTCAGCAAACCTATATTTTCTTCTTTGCTTCGGGTATTTTATCTGCCATTAGTGATAATGTATTTGTGGGAACGATTTATATTAAAGAAGCTACCAATGCTTTTTTTACCCCAGAACTACTCGGAATGAGCAAAGTAGCCATTGAAGATGCGATCAAAAATAAAGAAATGCAAAAACTCTTAACTGCACTGGCCACCAAGTCACCAGAACAGTTTCAACAGTTAGAAAATGTAGCAGTAGCCATTAACGTAGGAACCAATATACCGTCTATAGCCACCCCCAATGGTCAAGCAGCGTTCTTATTCTTACTAACCAATGCCATTGCTGCCAGAATTAACCTGTCTTACTTGAGAATGGTCAAGATGGCATTCCCGTATTTCCTTGTCATTACTACAGTAGCTGCTATATTCTTAATGCTGGAATGGCTATAACTAGTTGATATTGAGTCAAACAAAACACTTAAAAAACAAAAAAGCCCTGGAAACAGGGCTTTTTTATGCTTCAATTCATTCAGAGCTTTTAATCTAAATTCCAATTATTGAGTTTACTCAACACATGATGCGCAGTCAGGTCAAACTCACAAGGTACAATAGAAGCATAATTTTGACTCAATGCCCACTCATCAGTATCCTCTCCTTTATCTTTGTTTACAAAATCACCCACCAACCAAAAATATTTCCTGCCATGTGGGTCCATTCTTTGGTCGAAGTTTTCTTGCCAATGCGCATTTGCCTGTCGACAAACTTTTACCCCCTTGATGGGTGTATTTGAGTTTATCGGAAAGTTCACATTAAGCGCTACCCCTTGTGGCACTCCTGAATTAAGCGCTTCTTCTGCAATTTTTTTGACATAAGGCAATACATGAGAAAAGTCAGCATCTTGCCTATAGTCACACAATGAAAAGCCTATAGCTGGCAAGCCTTCTATAGCGGCTTCTATAGCTGCCGACATAGTACCCGAATACAGCACACTTACCGAAGTATTGGCGCCGTGATTGATGCCACTTACTACCAAGTCTGGTGTTAATTCTTTTAACACGTAGTGCTTGGCAAGTTTTATACAATCGGCTGGCGTACCTGAACACTCGTAGGCTTCTACTCCTTCAAAAATATTTACTTTGTCTAACCTAAGCGAATTGCCTACTGTAATGGCATGCCCCATACCTGACTGTGGGCTGTCGGGAGCCACTACTATTACATCACCAATTTCCTTCATTACCTGCACCAAAAACCCTATGCCTGGTGCTGTAATTCCATCATCATTAGATACTAAAATCAGTGGTCTTTTGGAGGTGTTGTTGTTATCTGTCATTACGTTTACTTAAAGAATTATAATAATCTACAATCTTTATCAAGTCAATTCTGCTTGAATGCTGCAGTTGGTTTGTTTTTATATAATTTTTGATGGCTTTTTCATAGTTGCTAAAAGCCTTATAAACACCTCTACGAGAAGCTTTTATGCGTGTAATTCTGCCTTTGTTATCCAACAAATAAAAAACATCCTGTTCAACCCTTCTATAAGCACCTCCCAATTGCCCCATCCGCTGCATGAATGTGGTTTGCCTAGACAAAAGTGTCAATGGAGAACCTTTACGAATTAATTCGAAAAAGGATGGTACTTTGTAGTTGCTAGATGGGCGTACAGCATACGGAATACTATAAAACTGTCGATTGTAACGGTAATAAGTATCAAAAAAGACAAAAAAGATCACTTTCTTAGGGGAATAGGTTTGTACAGTATTGGAAGTTTTTAGTCTAAGTGCGGCGTCTTTGATGCTATATTTTAACGCCCCCCTCAGCGTATCACCATTTGTAAGCACAGCCGCCCCTTTATGCCACCTTTCTTCTGCAAAGCCTTGGCCTTTTAATATCAAAGCATTGAAAACAAAGAAAACCGTCAATAAAGGATATGTAATTGAACCTGCCTTCATAAATGATACATTTTTAAGAGATTATTTAATTTTTGGCTCCACTATCACAAGCATACACAGTTATCTGGAGGTCATCACACACATTATCATCTATATTCACTTGTGATTGGCTCGTATGATAAGCTGAATAATTAATATACACAGCTTATCATAAAAGATCAAAATAATAATACGTTCTTATTTTTCTGGTTCTTGCAAAATCTGATGTCCCATCTTATCTCTTTTGGTTTTGAGGTACTTCTCGTTATGTTTGTTAGGAGTAATCTCTATGGGAACATTTTCTACTACCTCGAGGCCGTAGCCAATCAACCCAGTGCGTTTGCGCGGATTATTAGAGATCAATCGCATTTTGGTAACCCCCAGATCTCTGAGTATTTGAGCCCCTACTCCATAATCGCGAGAGTCCATCTTGAAACCTAACTTTACGTTTGCCTCTACCGTATCTAACCCTTGTTCTTGTAGTTTGTAGGCTTTTAGCTTGTTCAAAAGTCCAATCCCGCGGCCTTCCTGATTCATGTACAACACCACTCCTTTGCCTTCTTCTTCTACCATTTTCATTGCTTGGTACAATTGTGGTCCACAATCGCAACGGCATGACCCAAAAATATCTCCTGTTACACAAGAAGAATGCACCCTTACCAATACTGGCTCATCTTTTTCCCACTGCCCTTTTACCAAACCCAAATGCAGCTCTCCCGTATTGGTTTGCCTAAAAGCAATCAAGTCAAAATTCCCCCACTCGGTGGGCATTTCTATACCAATCTCACGCTTGATCAAAGAATCATGCTTCATGCGATAAGAGATAAGATCTTCAATAGAGACAAGCTTAAGCCCATGCTTATCTGCTACTTTTCTTAACTCTGGCAACCTGGCCATAGAACCATCTTCATTCAATATTTCAATCAAAGCACCCGCAGGCTGAAAACCAGCCAAACGAGCAAAGTCTACTGTAGCCTCTGTATGTCCAGCCCGACGCAACACCCCTCCTGATTTGGCTTTCAAAGGGTTGATATGGCCGGGTCTGCCTAACTCGTTGGGTTTAGTGGCCGGGTCTGCCAAAGCATTGATAGTTTTTGCCCGATCATGTGCCGATATACCTGTAGTACAGCCATTCCCCAACAAATCAACTGTTACTGTAAAGGCTGTTTTATGTGGGTCAGTATTTTTACCCACCATCAAGTCAAGCTCAAGTTCCTCGCAACGTTCTTCGGTAAGTGCTGCACACAAATACCCTCCCCCTTCTTGTCGCATAAAGTTTACTATTTCAGGGGTAATAGTTTCTGCTGCACAAATAAAATCGCCCTCATTCTCTCGATCTTCGTCGTCTACCACAATGATTACTTCTCCACGTTTGATTGCCTCAATCGCTTCTTCAATAGTATCTAATTTAATATTATGATCTTTGCTCATGTTATGTGTCCAATTAATGACTCGCTCTATTACAATATGCATAGAAAACGGTACAATATTACAACCCGTCAAACAGGGTAAAAGGTTTCGTCAAATTTAATTAAGAAGTAGAAGAGGTGAAAGGCTGTAGCAAAATGATTTTGGTAACAATTCAATGTAACAGTATAAAACTGTTTATAGGAGTGGGTGATGAGTGATGTATCATTGTTAAAAAACAAAAAGTTATCTTTAAGAAAACAATACACTTAAAAAGTACAGCATATCAATGTAACCTCATCATTTTTGAACAAACCTGGCAGGCTATGCCTATTATTCTTTTTGAAAAAGTTTGGTATGGAAAGGCAACGATGTTTTGTTAAAGTAGGCAATTATTTTTTTGGCACTTTTTCGAGAGTACCCTCTTTTCAAGTAAGGAGTGTCCTCTCCCTGTACTTGTATAGCTAATGCATACCCATCTTTTTTCAGGCGTATAGTGATACTTTCAATACACTCATATTTTTTATTTCGATACCAAAAATAGTTTTTACTTCCACTGTACTGTATGGGTATTCACCACTTGAATGGTCGTCCAAAATAGGGAGAACTTATACATCACAAGAAGTAATAGTGGTATAGAAATACATATAAAATATACCTGCACTGGTTTCTGCCCTAGTGCACTGGGGATTAAATAAATGCGCTATTTATTCGAGGGTATTTTGTTTGCTGACGCACTTCAAAAAGTGCGCAGAGTTAGTTTACAATTCCGATGTATATCGGAACCGGAGCTACGCAAACTTTTTTAAGTAAAGTCAGCGGGCTAAAGACTCCGAAGAACCGAGCCTATTTCTAAATCCCGATTCATTTCATCGGGGCAGCTATGCTGTGGCGAGCTCTGCGAAGCTAATGTAGTAGGAATTTAGTTTCCAGTGCACTAGTTTTGTACCCCAAAGTAGGGTAAACAAAAACAAGCTACCTAAAAAGATGGTGTAAGAAATGGCAAAACCCATGCCTGTGCTAAATGTAAGAGGGGAGTGTTCCATCAGTCAATCAAACGCTTTTCTAACGATAAGTAAATGCAAAACAACCACCACTTAAGGTAAATGATTCATTCAACATATCATCCATTACACATTAGTCGCAAGTCCTTGGCAAAGGTGAACAGGTAACACACGAGAAATAAGCCTTACAAAGCATCAACTATATGCCGGAAGCTCACTGCAAATTTGAGAGTCTAATTGTGTGCCATCTAAATAGTTTGTTGTATGGCCCTGCTCATCTTTTATAATCACTGTAGCACATTGTCCTTCAATAAATTCATCTATATTAACTAATAGCGCTTGTTTTGTAGGACGATTAATAGTTACAGTCAATTTATAAGGTCCATCGCCTAAAGGAATCAATTCAGCGATCAATACATCAGGTCCCAACGCTTCCCAAGATATTACGTTCATGCTTTCGCCTGACTTTGCCTGTACACAGGCATTAATAATAGAAGAGGTTGCGTTATGGGCTTCAAGGTGAGAGGCATTGGGTGTAAAAATAGCTACTATCATGTTCGTCGATGTTTTAGTGGTTAGGTTCACTACACAGCTGGCTGGTATCCTTGAGAGGCTGGATAATACAAATATCAATATAATATACTGATCACACAATACGCAAAAACACTCGTTTTTTTATCTAGGTATATCTACTGTATTTGCCTAAAAATGAAGGATTTCTACGATATCAACTTGTATTATATATTTATCACAAAGCCCCTCAAATACGAACATTTAAATAGCTCTAAAGCAAAAAAAGTCAGGTAAATAAATACCTGACTCTTATATTTTATAGTAGTAGCAGATCAAACTTTGATCTCTACGTCTACACCACTTGGCAACTCTAGTTTCATCAAAGCATCTACAGTTTTAGAGCTTTGAGAATAAATATCTACCAAACGTTTGTGTGTACACAGTTGAAACTGCTCACGAGATTTTTTATTTACGTGAGGTGATCTCAATACTGTAAATATCTCTTTTTTAGTAGGCAATGGAATTGGTCCACTTACTACTGCTTGCGTAGCCTTTACTGCTTTTACAATTTTTTCAGCAGATTTGTCCACTAAATTGTGGTCATAAGACTTTAACTTGATTCTGATCTTTTGCGTCATCTCTTTTAAAAGCGTTTAAAACTATCCGCGCTTATTACAGTTACTAAACCATACGGGTAGCCAAAACATCCAATAAAAAAGATAACGGCACCCCGTCTGGGTAATGTTAGCCGGAAATCCGGCGGTTATGTATGTATAAAGAGTTTTACAACAACCATGACATTGTCATCAACTCATAATAAAGGAAGACTTATGATAAGCCTTCCCAATATATAATTCTATCTGATAATCTACTCTCCTTTGGCTTTTGTAATTACCTCTTCGGCAATGTTGTTAGGCACAAAGTCGTAATGAGAGAAGGTCAAACTTGCAGAAGCACGTCCTGAAGAAATCGTACGAAGGTCAGTAACATAACCAAATAGTTCTGACAAAGGCACATCAGCCTTTACTATCTGAGCACCAGCCTTAGCATCCATTCCCTTCATCAATCCGCGACGTTTGTTCAAGTCACCATTTACAGGTCCGGTATACTCGTCAGGAGTAGTTACTTCTACTGCCATAACTGGTTCCATTATTTTAGCACCAGCTTGTTTTGCTGCTACTTTGAACCCAAGACGGGCAGCCATTTCAAAAGAAAGGGCATCAGAATCCACATCGTGGAAAGAACCGTCATACAAACGAACTGTCATTGAATCTACAGGGTAACCAGCCAAAGCACCATTTTTCATTGCTTCAGTAAATCCTTTTTCAATAGATGGGATAAATTCCTTAGGAATACGTCCACCTTTAATTTCGTTCAAGAACTCAAGACCAGGCTTGCCATCTTCACGAGGCTTCAATTCGAAACGAATATCGGCAAATTTACCTTTACCACCCGTTTGCTTTTTATATACCTCTTTGTGATCAAAAGACTTAGTCAAGGCTTCTTTGTAAGCTACCTGAGGAGCACCTTGGTTTACTTCTACCTTAAATTCACGTCTCATACGATCCATGATAATCTCTAAGTGAAGCTCACCCATACCTCTTAGTACAGTTTGTCCAGTTTCTTCGTCTGTCTGAACAGTCAAAGTAGGATCTTCCTCTACCAATTTGGCAATTGCAGTACCCAGTTTATCAGCATCCGCTTGAGTTTTAGGCTCAATAGCGTAACCAATTACAGGGTCAGGAAAACTCATAGACTCAAGAATGATTGGCTTACCTACTTCTACTAAGGTATCACCTGTCTTAATGTCTTTGAAACCTACACCAGCACAAATATCACCAGCTTCTACACTAGGAATCGGGTTTTGCTTATTGGCGTGCATTTGCATCAAGCGAGAGATACGCTCTTTTTTGCCAGTACGCATGTTAGTTACATAAGAACCAGCATCTAATTTCCCAGAATATGCACGTATGAAACACAAACGACCAACATAAGGGTCAGTGGCAATTTTAAATGCCAATGCAGAGAAAGCATCTGTTGAATCCGCTTTACGAGTGATAGTTTCACCTGTATCAGGATCTTCACCTTCAACATCGGGCAAATCTAAAGGACTAGGTAAGAAGGCAATCACAGCATCTAACAATGCTTGCACTCCTTTGTTTTTGAAGGCAGAACCGCACATTACAGGAGACATAGACATGTCAATTACTGCTTTACGGATGGCTGCCATCATTTCCTCCTTAGTAATAGAGTTTTCGTCCTCAAAGAACTTCTCCATCAACGCATCATCATACTCTGCAACACTCTCTACTAATTTACCTCTCCACTCAGAGACAGTTTCCTTCAAATCTTCAGGAATATCAATTACTTTGTAGGTTTTTCCTTGATCCTCTTCGTTCCAAACAATGGCTTCGTTGGTAATCAAATCTACCACTCCTTTGAATTCATCTTCTGCTCCAATAGGAATTTGCAGAGGAACAGGGTTAGCACCCAATTTGTCTTTAATGTCTGCTACGGCATTAAAGAAATCTGCACCTGCACGGTCCATTTTATTTACAAAACAAATACGTGGTACAAGATACTTATCAGCTTGTCGCCAAACAGTTTCAGACTGAGGTTCTACACCAGAAACAGCACAAAACAAAGCCACAGCACCATCTAATACACGCAGAGAACGCTCTACTTCTACAGTAAAATCAACGTGACCAGGAGTATCAATGATGTTAACTTTGTAAGTGTTAGTGCCAGGAATGTTTTCGCCTTGAACAGTTGGGTAGTTCCAGTTAGTGGTGGTTGCAGCAGAAGTAATGGTAATACCTCTTTCCTGCTCCTGCGCCATGTGATCCATAGTAGCAGCACCATCGTGAACCTCGCCAATTTTGTGGGTTAATCCTGTGTAATACAGGATACGTTCAGTCGTTGTAGTTTTACCAGCATCAATGTGTGCCATGATACCGATATTGCGTAAGAGCGTTAAATCAGCCATTTTGTATATAAGAAGCTAAATAATAGAATTAGAGGCTAGTTACTAAAATAATAATAACTAACCCCCAATTTTTGTTGTTTTTGTGACCAGCTAAGAAAATATTTTTTAAAATCTGAAGTGTGAAAATGCTCGGTTAGCCTCAGCCATACGATGAGTATCATCTTTCTTCTTTACAGCTCCACCTTCATTTTTAGCACCAGCTATAATTTCAGCTGCCAAACGCTCGTGCATTGTTTTTTCACCGCGTTTTCGTGCAAAGCTTATCATCCATTTAATTCCTAAAGAAACTTTTCTTTCAGGACGAACCTCGGTTGGCACCTGGAAGGTAGCTCCTCCCACTCTTCTACTTCTAACTTCTACCCCGGGCATTACATTATTCAAGGCCTTTTTCCACATTTCAAGACCACTGTCGCCTGTTTTCTCTTGAACCAAGTCTAAAGCACCATAAAAGATACTATAAGCAAGACTTTTTTTACCATCTTCCATCAGATAGTTTACAAACTTGGTTACCAATACATCCTGAAACTTTGGATCAGGGAGTAGATAGCGTTTTTTCGGTTTTCTTTTTCTCATTGTTCTTTCTACTAGATACTAGCGGCTACTAACCTATTTTTTACTTTTTGGTCTTTTTGCCCCGTACTTAGATCTTCCTTGCGAACGACCTTCCACACCTGCGGTATCTAACGCTCCTCGTATGATGTGATAACGTACACCAGGCAAATCTTTTACCCTTCCACCTCTAATTAAAACTATAGAGTGTTCCTGCAAATTATGTCCTTCACCAGGGATATAGGCGTTTACCTCTTTTCCGTTGGTGAGACGCACACGCGCAACTTTACGCATGGCAGAGTTTGGTTTTTTGGGAGTAGTAGTGTAAACCCTTGTACATACACCTCTGCGTTGTGGACATCTGTCCAAAGCAGGAGATTTTGATTTACTCGTTAACGTTTTCCTCCCTTTTCTTACTAATTGTTGTATAGTAGGCATTTACACATTCAATTTAATAAAATCGTCGTGAGACTGAATTTTTTTGGAGTGCAAATGTAGAAAAAACCCTTAGTTATTCAAAATGTATTAATTTTAATTTTTGTATAAGCAACAAGTTTCTATCGGCTTATGGTCTTTGGTAGAGGCAGAAAATAAGGGATTTTATATTCAAAAGGAAGTATTGGCGTGGCAGGGAGACTTCTTCATTTTATACAATATAACCCTCCACAGTATTTAGTTGTTTTTGGGCAAGGTTTCACCCAGGAACTGTTGCTTATAAGCAGATGGAGATAGTCCGGTTTGCTTCTTAAAGTGTGCATTAAACGATGCTTTGGTATTAAACCCTGCATCATAGGCTATAGCAATGATTTTTTCCTGCGCATATTGGGGATTACGAAGTTTTTGCCTTACTTCGTTTACCCTATAGCTATTGACAAAGTCTGCGTAGTTTTGTTCTGCATATTCGTTAAGAATCTGCGATAAGTGATGGCCTGAAATCCCCATTTGATCTGCTATTTCTTTCATTTTGAGTGCAGGGTTTAAGTAGGGCTTTTCGGTTTGCATCAGTTGTTTTAGTTGATCTAACAGTTGTTTGGCATGAAGGTCACTAAGGGCTGAATGAGCATATTTGGCTGGTTTATTTGCGGGAAGAGTTACTGCTTGATGAGTCGTAGTTTCTCCATCGAGGGCTTCTGGTTTGATAAACCCTATATAACCTACCCAATAAATAAACAATGCCATAGAAGCAGAAATGTAATAATCATAGATTTGCACATAATGAAAGCCGTAAACCATTACGTAATAACTGGCGTGACTCACTGAAAAAGCAATAAATAAACCACTCATATATAACAATGACTTACTACGACTCTTACTACTTTTGTACAATACAGTATATAGAATAAGTGCTGCATAAAAAAGTAAAGAAATGGTTTGCCCCCAGTTAATAATGAGCTGATAGGTGCTGTATAATGTGGTGTCTTGTGCTTTTGTCAACTTGTTAACTGCACTGGAGGTATAAAAAGGAGTTAAGTACAAAAAGTGTAAAAAAAACACAGCAAAATGTAATACTGACGAGCGTTTAACCCTGGCCTGATGCCCTGTTTGTTTTACATAGAGGTATAGTGTAGGACCAAATAGCCAAGGTAAAGTGGCAGACAAGCCTATAAGATGAGGATACTTGGAAAAAAGCCCCAGCCAAAACGTCACATAATGCCCTATGGTTAAAGAGAATAAACTGATCAACAGGGCTAAAAATAAATTTTTAGATACATTGCGTAACAACAACAACAAGGAGAGAAAAAGACCTTGCCCAGCTGCTATTAAAAAAAATATTGCCCAATAATTGATCATTCTTACAGGAATTTAACACTGACGTTGTAGCTTTAATAAATAACTCATTATCTATGACTTACAGTTGCTTTCTGTTACACACTTTATTAGAAGTAAAAACAGATCAAATGCGTAAATAGTATATTTTTTACTGATAAGTAAAGACCAGCATTCATATCATTTGAGTAATATTTGTAATTTAGCGATTCTAATGAAAAAATTCAATAGATTAAATTGTTGATAAATTTATTTAGCTTTAACAAATGTGTCCTGCAAAAACCTCGTAGAATCTCGCATTTAACAATTAATGTCTTATGGGGTGTTTAATGGATTTAGAAAATGTTATTAACTTGGCTACGTACTGTGAAATATAGCTTAAATCATTATATAAGGGTTGACAGAAGGCTAAATAAACTTATAAAAGTTAGCTTGCTTTTTCTGTTGAGCATAGGTATTGGTATAAGTGGGTTTATGTTTATTGAAGAAAACTATACCTTTATTGATGCATTTTACATGACTGTCATTACTATTGCAACAGTTGGGTTTACCGAAGTACACCCTCTGTCTGATGCTGGCAGGTTATTCACCTCTTTTTACATCGTAATAAACCTGGGGATATTTGCTTTATTTGCCTCTGTGCTAACCACTTACTTGTTTGAAGGAGAACTTCGTGAAATTTTGAATAACTACAATAGTATAAGGAAGGTAAACAAAATGAAAGACCATGTAATTGTGTGCGGATTTGGTAGAAACGGTATAAGGGCTTGTGAAGAACTTCAAAAAAATAACATTCCTTTTGTAGTGGTGGAACAAGACCCTGAACTACTCAAAGAGTTGGCTCCCAGTGAAATTGTATACATAGAAGGGGATGCCACACACGATGAAATACTAAAAACAGCGGGTGTAGAACGTGCCCAGGCTTTGATTACAACGCTACCCAAAGATGCTGACAGTGTTTTTGTAACGCTTACTGCACGACAAATGAATACGGGAATTAATATTGTGGCTAGAGCCAATGAAACAAGTGCTGAAAGTAAACTCATAAGAGCGGGTGCCAACCGATTGGTACGCCCCGACTTGATTGGGGGCACCTATATGGCCAACCTGATTACCAAGCCAGGGGTAGTCGAGTTTTTAGATATGATCAGTGGAACAGGTGAGCTTAAGTTAGAGGAGTTTAGCTTTGAGGATATGAAGGAAAACTTCCGCGAAAAAAGCATTATGGACTTAGATATTAGAAAAAAAAGTGGTGCTACCATTATGGCTTTCAAGGCAGGAGAAAAAAGAAGTTTTATGATCAACCCTCACCCCAGCACTAAAATTACCAATGGGGATGTAATGATTGTATTGGGCACTGAAGATCAAATTAAAAGTTTTGCAAATTACTACACAACTAAGAAACTTATGCTGTAATATACACGTATACCTACCTGAACAAATCGGGTAGGTTGCCTGTATTATCAACCACCCTTCTTCTTTTATTTGATAAGATTAATTGAACTGCCCAGTTCTATTATCAATTTTTGACTATACAGATTATTTTTTTGTAGTGTTTTTTCCAAACACAGCGTGTTTACATCTATGTTTACCTGTAGATTAAATACAAGATTTTGACAGTCAAGATATTACCCATATTTACTTTCCCAATTGTTTTCTACCTAAAAGGCTTTTTCAAAAAAGTGGCACTATTTTTTTTCTCTGTGTTTACTTTTTGTATACCCTTCAATTTCTTTATCTATACATGTAATCATATAGTTTTGTGGGAATTCAATAATTATCACAATAATATATTTATATGAAACGTATTTTACAGAACATTGTACTGCTTAGCCTGCTTACGCTAGGGTTTTCATTTGAGGCATTGGCCCAGGTGAGCCAAGAACAAGTACTGCAAAAAATTAAAAAGCGAGCTAAAGAAGGCTCACGCAAACAAAAAAGTGACTATAACAAGTTGATGTTAAAAGGTCCAGACGGCAACATACTAAGCCGGGAAGCGGAGTTAACATTTGCCTTGGAAATGAAGCAAAATCAAAAACGAAACAGAACCAAGTCTTCTACGGTTATTCCAATAGAAAACTGGAAGCAAAGAGGTCCTTACAATGTAGGAGGGCGTACCCGCGCGTTGGCTATTGATCGTAATGATGAAAATATTCTCCTTGCAGGTGGTGTTTCGGGAGGTATGTGGCGTTCTACTGACGGTGGTGCCAACTGGAGCAAAGTAACTGGTGTATCGGAAAGACAAAGTGTTACTGACATTTACCAAGATCCTACCAACACCAATGTATGGTATTATGTAACAGGCGAAGCAGTAGGAAACTCTGCCCGTGCTTTTGGAGCTAACTTTTATGGTAGTGGTGTATTTAAATCAACTGATGGTGGCCTTACCTGGATACTGTTACCAAGTACTACCTCTAACGACCTTACTGTACTTAACACTGATTTTCAACTCAATTTTAGAGTACGTGTACACCCTACCAACGGTGATGTGTACGTAGCTGGACTTAATGGAATTAAGCGATCTACTGATGGTGGTACTACCTGGACTAATGTATTGCCAGGTGCTGGTACTGCGTTGAACGACATTGAAATCAGCGCTACTGGTATAATGTATGCCACTATTCAGGCAGGCGGAGCTCCTAACAATGGTATATTCCGCTCTACTGATGGTGCCAATTGGACCAGTATTACTCCAGCTGCATTCCCCGCTAACTTTGCGCGTGTAGTACTTGATATTGCTCAATCTGACGAAAATATTGTTTATTTCTTCGCTACCACCCCAGGTGCAGGAGTAAGTGGACATAGTTTGTTTAAATATATATACACTGTCGGTGAAGGTAATGGTGATGGAACTACTGGAAACGGTGGTGCCTGGACAGACCTTACGGCAAATTTACCTGCATTTGGAGGTAATGTAGGAAACTTAGGACAAGCTAACTACAACCAATACGTAAGAATTAAGCCTGACAATGCTGAGGTTGTTTTTCTTGGTAGCTTGAATATTTACCGCTCTACCAATGGGTTTGCTGATACCACTACCAATGCCTGGATAGGTGGTTACTCTCCACTCAACAATATAACTCTATACACCAACCATCACCCTGACAACCACGTGATGATGTTTTACCCATCGAACCCCAACCGAGTAGTTACAGGACATGATGGAGGCTTGAGTCGCACCGAAAACATTTTAGAAAACGATACAACAGGGGTTGAACCAGTTGCTTGGGAGTCATTGAACAATGGTTACTTCACTACTCAGCCTTACGCTATTTCTATTGACCCAATCACTGCCAATGATAACCGTATTATTGCTGGTTTTCAGGATAACTCAACCTGGATAACCAACTCAAAAGCCACTAATGCTGATTGGGCAAATATCAACAGTGGTGATGGCTCTTATAACGCCATTGAGCCTAACAGCAACGTTCGTTATGTAAGTTCTCAGCTTGGTCGTACTTTGCGTCAAGAAGAAGGAGACACTACCAATGCATTTATTTTTGTAACACCTTTGGCAGCCAATGCTTTCCTATTCATTAATCCTTTTATCCTGGATCGCACCAACTACAAAAGGATGTATTTCTTAGCTGATGGTGGTGTATACCGTAATCCAGATTTGGACAATAAGGACTCTTTTGGAGCATTCCCTGATGGCACTCCCATATTTGCCTATAACAACTGGGAACGTTTAGATAGCACCTTCCTTGGAATTAACTTCTTTACATCAGCGTTAGATGTGGCAGTGAACGGAACATTGTACTATGGAAAAGCAGGTGGTGGAGAAATTTATAAAGTACCTAATGCTGCTGTAGGACAGCCGGGTACAATCGATATATTTACTGGTAAGGGCTTGCCTGACGGTTCTGTAAGTTCAATTACTGCCGATCCAGTAGATTCAAATAAAGTATATGCTACATTCTCTAATTATGGTATCCCAAGTGTATTTTATACTGAAAATGGAGGAGATAGCTGGACAGATGTAAGTGGTAACCTTGAGCAAAACGCTGATGGAACTGGAAATGGTCCTTCGGTTCGTTGGATTTCGGTACACCGCCCCACTGTAGGTGCCCCTATTTATTTTGTAGGTACTAGCATTGGACTGTTCTCTACTACCAAGCTTGATGGAGCAAATACTGTGTGGAACCGAGAAGGTGGCGATGTGTTGGGCAATGTAGTAACTATGATGGTGAAAACCCGTGCATCTGATGGATTGGTAGCAGTAGCTACTCACGGTAATGGTGTATACAGTGCTAACCTGGTAAATGTAGCTTGTGCACTAGCTCAAAACCTTGGCAACACTAATATTACTTTGAACTCTACTACTTTGACTTGGGACGCAGTATACACCGCCCAATCTTATGATGTACGTTACCGTTTACAAGGTGCCACCGAGTGGATCACTGAAAATGGTTTAACAAATGCTTCTTTAGACCTCAATGGTTTGAGCAGTGGCTGTACTTACGAGTTTCAGGTAAGGGCCAATTGCTTGTACGGATCAAGTGATTTCAGTGCCTCTAAAAAATCCCAAACTTACTGTACTCCGTCAAGTTTCTTTGGCTTCTTCCACAGTAAAGTAAAGTTTGCCGGAATTAAAAACACCAGCGGACTACAGTTTGGTGATGCATTTAGTGATTTTACTAACCTTACGGCAAGTGTGGCTCAGGGTGGAAAATATAAGTTAAAAATACGTAACTTATTCCTTCAGAAGTTCCAGGTGTGGATTGATTATAACCACGATGGTGACTTTGATGATGCAGGTGAGCGAGTATACCAAACCAAGCGTGGTAGATTTGAAACACGTATGTCAAAGAAAATACGTATCCCACAAGATGCCAGAATAGGTAAAACCAGAATGCGTGTAATTATGCGTCAGGACCTACAAACGGGCACCTCTTGTGCTAACTTTATCTATGGTAAAATAGAAGACTATACAGTAGACATCCAAGCTGCAGGAAGTCTTGCCAGTAGAACTACTGATTTTGATGTAGCGTCAGAGTTTTCGACTTACCCTAACCCTACTACTACTGGTAAAATAACTGTAACAGGAAACGTAGAGGAAGATTCAAAAGTAGATATAGTAATAACCAGCACAAATGGTGCAGGCTTGAGAAAAGCTTCACTCAAAACTGTTGGTGGGGAGTTTAAACAAGAAATTGACCTTAGTGGTTTAAAGCCTGGGTTGTATTTGGTGGTAATCAGACACAACGAAGGCAAAAAAGTACTTAAGGTACTATACAAATAATTGATACTTTTTAGTGATGTGCTCACGGTAACTATTTAGTTTGAGCATTGTCATTTAGGGTTGTTCTCTTTCATAGGGGGCAACCTTTTTTTATTTGAACTTACTATTGATTTAATCTAACAAAGGCTTTCGCTTTAATTATAAATAAGTATTTTGCTTTTAAAATATTTCACCCACAAAAAACTACGATAAAATGATAAAGCATCTTACTTTAAGCCTTTTACTTAGTATTTTCCTCTGGTCATGTGGCACAAAATCAACCGAGCAAACTAATAACACCACTACCAACACTCAAAGCGACACATTGGGAAACACTGCTACAAAAAAAGAAGAAGATGACAATCAAGCACCTGCGACTAAGTATGATACGCCTGACGAAAAAACAACCCAAGTAATCAATGTAGTAAAAAGCTACTTTGCCAACCTTACCAATGGTAATTATGAGGCAGCCGCTCAAGACAACTTCGCTCCCTCAGTAGATCAGTGGATTACCATGAAAAACACTCACCCTAAAGCCATTGCTACTGAAGCCAAACGTTTTTTGAGCACCAAAACCGATGTTAAATATACCCCAAACCTGGCAGGCATTGTACTCAAAGACAATAAAGCAAGAGTAGTAGTACGTCAGGAATGGAAAGGCTATGATACTACACTTGAAGTATGGCTTGAGTTTGACAATAGTGTGAAGATAAAATCTTATAAGGAGGGGAAAATTTTTAAAATGAAAATAGTCAAACCTTCAGCACTGGAAGCTTACCTAAGTAAAATCAAAAAGTTTGAATACCCTGTCAATGTAAACAGTCAGCAATACAGTACTTTTAAGGCAATGGACAAAAGCGGCTTAAATTTGTTGATTAAGGATGCTATTGAGGGAGAAAACTTTCAAAATATTGGATACTTCGAAATAAGTAGCGACCTGGTTGGTATTTTATACATCAGAGGATACCGCAGTTCTCAATCTATAGTACTCAACACTTTTAATCGTAAATCGGGCAAGGCAGTTGCCATTGAAGTTGTAGGTTTTATGGGAGGTGGCCACATGATGGCTGGTTATAACCAAGCTTGTGACATCACTATACAAGCCAATGGTAAAATATCGAATACCTGGCACTCTACCACCAGTGGTCAGGAAATGGGCGAACAAGGAGCTTCTTTTTATCAAATTACCCCCAATGGGCAGATTGTAAAATCTTCGTAATCTGATGAAGAAAAATCCCGTTAACCAGTTAAGGAACATGTTCGCCCCGTAAACGGGATTTCGGGCATAGCCCTCAACAATAACCCCGATAAGAAATCGGGACTTTGAAGCTGTCCGGTTTAGAATAAATTAGCTTCGCAGAGCTTGAACTTCGTTCTGCGGTTCTCATTACTGCCTTTTGTTATTTTTATTGTCCGTGGTACCGTCCCACGGTCTGGCTCAACATCCCTCGGATGTTGCCTTGCCCGCAAAAACCGATGGCTAAATGCCGCAGTCAGCTTTGAGCCTTTAACCAAAATCTGGACACCTATTTTGAACACGTTCCTAAGAAACTTTTTACATCTAGCAGAATGATTTGGCAGGGCTTCTTTATTCAATAGTCCATAGTATTTAGTCGATAGTCGATAGCTGATTCGAGTAAATGTTTACCTTGTTAAATACTGTAAACCAGTATTTTATATTAAGATTGCTTACTCAATTTATTTTTAAAAGTGTGTCGGTTTTACGCCCAAACACCCAATTAAATAGTTTTTAAATTCGTAAATAACTGAGAACCAGCAAACAACTTTGACTAAAATCACTGCGGAGTATTGTTATTACTACCAAATCATTTGATCATTTAAATTATTCATCTTATGAAACTGAAGTTTATACTTACTGTATGCATCACGGGACTTTTTGTAGTGAACACTCAAGCTCAAATTAATAAAGCGTACCTTATTGGTTCCTGGCATTTGTCTATGGAATATATGCTTAAAAATACGCCCATTGAGAAAAAAAAGAGCATGACAGCCAAACAAGAAATGATGGCCATTGTTTTTGGTAATGTCAGTGTTGAGTTTTTAAAAGATGGCTCTACCAAAATTGGAGGAATGATGGCAGCCATGGCATCGAAAGATAAAAAAGGAAAAGCGATCAAAGGCAGCTGGAAAATAGAAGGTGACCGCCTGATCACTACAAATGATAAAGGCAAAGAAAAGTCGGAAAAGATACTAAAGCTTACTCCTGATTTACTAGTCCTGGAAAGCAAAAAAAAGCCGGGTGAGAAGGTATACTTTGTCTCACTCAATAAAATTTTGAAAGACTTTAAAAATACCAATACAGCAAAAATTAATAAAAAGAAGCTTACCGGAACCTGGAAAGCTGTAGCAGTAGAAAGCAGGGGGATAACCATGCTTTTGGGTATCAAGTATTTGCTCAAAAAAGACGGCACTACTCAACTAAAAACTCCTCTGGACAATATAATTGAAAAAGAAAATGGTACCTGGAAGGTAAACGGATCAAATAAACTCCAGTTTACCAGTGAAAAAAAAGGAAAGATCAAAGAAACCAACGTAACGGTATTGTATTTTACCCAAAACCAGATGATTGCTCAGGACGACAGGAAGGGAGAAAAGATTTTGTTTGAGCGGGTGAAATAAGAGCAATGCCAGCACTTTTGTTTACACACCTGCCCTCTTACACAAAAAAACTGGTATCATTGCTGTGCTATAATAGCATATTCAACTTATTTTTAGGACTCATCTTACATACCAGTAATAGATGGTGTTTCACACCGTTTTATAACCTGAATTTAAAAACTAAATCAATTGGAATAATGCATAAAAATTTACCCGTTTACGCCCTCTTTTGTTTATTACTGATTTTTGGTTTAGGAGCTTGTAACTCTGGCAAAGAATCGACAAACAATACCACTGATGATTCTCTGAAAGTCATCGACTCATTAAAAAAACTTGCCAAAGCAGACTCGGCAAAGGTAGACACTACCACACCCGAATTTAAAGCATCAGCTATAGTAATGTATTCTGCCTATACTCAACACATTCCACACTTTGAGCAAGCAGAAGACTTTACCCCTTCTGACAAACTAAAGCAAGAAGTGACCAAACGTACCGAAACTTGTAAGGATGTAAGCAAGCAGGTGTGGAAACAAAACAAGGAAGGTTTTAAGAAATGTGACTGTGGAGGCATTGAAAATTATGTGATTTTTAGTCCAAAAAACGATTGGGCTTATACTCGACACCTAGCCACTGACAAAAAACTGGCTGACTTTCAACCTATTATGGAAAAGGAAGGGCTGAAGTTTGAAAAAGAAGGGGAAAACCGCATTTTCAAGGTACTCATAGCCCGTGGCTCTTGGTATGAAATAGTAAACACTAAAAATGACGCAAAATGGTGGTTTGATAAAAACCTTAAATTCATCAAGTTTTTGGATTAAGGGCATCACCATTACTTGTTCATACAAACGCCCTTTTGAAGTGGTCTGACAGACTACTTCAAAAGGGCATTTGCTTTAGTTTACCCTATAAGTCAAACTTACAAACCCTGTGTCATAGCTAGTGGTATCGACCAGTTCGAGGGTGGTTTCTTGAGGTACATTAGGAAACAAGGGCAAGCCCTCACCAATTACTACAGGAGCAATGGCAATGATCATTTCATCTACCAAGCCCTCGTTTAAAAATGAGGTGAGTAGGTTCCCCCCTCCTACCAACCAAATGTCTTTTCCGGTCTGTTGTTTCAACCTATGTACATAAGCTGTAACAGCTTCATTGATCAATTGAGTTTTTGGTGTACTTATTTTCAAAGATTTATTACGACTAAACACCACCGATTGACAATTGCCATAAGGCCAGTCTACCCCAAAGCCCAATATTTCGTTATAAGTCACTCTCCCCATCAATACCGTATCTATAGAATCATAAAATGCCTGATACCCATAGTCCAGTTTATTTGGATTAGGAATACCCTCTAGCCAGTCGAGTGCCCCGTTTTTGCGGGCAATAAAGCCATCAAGGCTGATAGCAATGTATAATTTCACTTTTCGCATAAGTATCTTTTGTTCTTGTTTTGCCACAAAATAACCTACTATTCACCAATAAAAATTGGACAAAATGCACCTCTGCCCAAAGAATTATGCCTTACTGATCAAGGTATTGATAAACCCATGCGACTGCTTGGCTTGCTGCGCTCGAAACTTAAGTGGGCTAATGCCTGCATAACGTTTAAAAACCCTGATAAAATGCGACTGATCATAAAAGCCGTGTTCCAAGGCAATTTTGGTTAATGTTTGATCAGGACAATCAATCATTTTTTGTAAGGCGTGATTGAGCTGTAACAACTGTAAATATTTATGTGGTGTAATGCCCACTACAGATTTAAAAGTGGCAATGAGGTGTTTGACGCTAAAGTGTAAATCTTTGGCTATTTTCTGAATTTCTATGGGTTGGCAAGCAAGTGATGACACCACCTTAAGAAAACGCAACACAATAGGTGGACAGGGTTTGTTTACGGTGTTTTGTTGAAAAAAATTTATCAATACCTGTAGCCTGTCTGCCGGAGCTGTTGCTTCGGCAAACCTTTGGTCAAGTTCGGTCGCTTTGTCAAATAATCTGACCGCACTATTTGATTGGGCAAAATCTAATGCACTTATACCATAAGTAGTATAAATACCCACAGGTTGAAACATTATGCCCAGCGCCTGATACCTACCGTAAGCTTTGGTGGTGATACACTGGGGAGTGATAGGAGAATAAATGACCCGCTGTTCTTCTGGTGAATCATTCACCTTAAAAATATCTCCTTGGTTGAGTATTAGCTCATGTTGTAGGTAAGGCAAACTAAGTGATGTGACTGCTATATGTGACTGCTCGGCAAGCCAGGTAGTAGCTATAGTAGCAGTGATGTGGTGAGTATGTAAAGCCACCTGATGATTTATCATAAACTCAGAAATGTTTGTTTTACTAATTGAATGCACCTTTGCTTACCAAAATTACTCTTCTGCTACCTCCTCCATTCTATCACCGCGTGTAGTGGGTTGCGACACCACCAAAAACTCAAGCGTTTCATCAGTATTGTTCTGTATTTGGTGTTTTTGCCTGGGTTTTATGTGCAAACTTTCTCCCTGTGTTAACTTTATTACTTTGCCATCCAGTTCAAAAGTTGCTTGGCCCTTTAAAATAAAAAAAAGCTGTTGTGAAACCGCATGAAAGTGTCTCTCTTCTTTGGTATAGGGTGCCATTATTTCTTGTATTACGCTAAGCGATTGGTCTTTGACCAGGTGCCAGCCTTCACATTGATTGCCCCAGCTATAATGTTCGCTATTTTGTTTTGTCTTTTTCATTTCAAATAATAGCAGATTTCAATTGTACATAAATGCCAAAGATATAGTTATTGCTACTTAAAAAAAACAGCCGAAAAAACTCCACTGTTACACCCATGCCTTGTATGAGGTTATGAAGCAAAGAAATCATAGACCATATTAAACATATACCTCCATGACCAATCAACACTCTACTACTGCTATGGCAATACGCCAAGGACAAAAAATGATAGAACGCCCCTTTAAAATACTAATGTTGGTCAGCACTCTGGTAATTGCCAGCCTGTTTGCGCTTCGTTTTTTAGGGTGGTTTGCCCTTAGTAACATGCTTATCCCTTTGTATGGAATATTGGTGTTGTTTATCAACCAAAAACTCAAAAGCCAAGGCAGTCAACATTGGCAACTATGGGTACTGTTACACACCGAAGATTTACACACTGCCGAAAGAGAAGGCATCCGTCGTGACTGGCTCGGTAACCGAGGCTTGAAAGATAGAAAAGTATTGAAGCAACTTGGGCAAGATGATCGCCTAAAAACAGAAAAAAGATTGGCTGGGCTTCAATCAAACAATCAACACTGGCAAGATGTAGTAGAAATTCCGTGGGAAATGGCTTATTACGTAGAAAAAAAACAAGTGACAAAAGAAATACGGGATTTGATGCTCATGATTTTAGCTCCTGTAGCCTTGTATGCTTTTTTGTGGATGAGCTTTGCAGGTTATCTATGGGTAAAAGTAGGGCTGGGAGCCATATTTATGCTTTACATTGTCAGTTTTATCAAAAAAATCATTCACTATCGTACCCTTGCCCGGTGCAATGAACCAATGCTTGCTGCCAATAGCGAAGAAATCAAGTACTATAATGGTCGCGAGACTTTGCACCTCCCCTGGAAAAACCTCGAATCTGTATTGCTACAAGGCAAAGACCTCAAGGTGATTTTTAACGATGATTACCTAAAAACCACCAAAAACCAAGACAAAACTGAACATTTAGCATTAAATTTCCTCTATATTCCACATCAAGAAAACTTTGAAAGCTTGTTGGATTTTTATCAACAACGCTTTATCAAATATCGCAAAGGTCAGGATTTTGCTTTGGCGAGTTAAATAGTCATTCATTAGCTTCAAGTCCTTTGATACCAATGCACAAGTAAACGTACGCTTAGACACCAAAAACCAAACTTACGTAAACAGATCAAATTGAATTATATAATCTCTACACTATACACGTACCTACGGTATGTAAGTGCGTGTTTTTTTGATCATTACTCATCAACTCAGGCAATTGTTTGAAAAGCTAAACATCATGGGACTATTCAATAGAAAAAGTAAAGCAGAAAAAATAAGCTTGGTGCTTGACCGGGATTCAAGCCTATATGATGATTACGAAGAGAAGACCAACAAAAAGTGGCAAAAAGACTTGGATAAGGTTTTTAGGGATATGAAAAAAAATGGAACACCCGATGAGTTGAAGGACTTTCTTGCCTACCGTTATCCTTTTCACTGTTGGGAGCATGGGTTGGAAGACATGGAGGAAATCATTTTGAACACAAAAGAAATGCAACCAATTACTTTAGAAAACAAACAGATACCAGAGAAAATACAGGAGCTAATACACCTAGAAATTCTAGAAATAACTTCAAGCAGCATAGAAATAATACCCAATGAGTTAAAATACCTGGAAAAATTAAAAACACTTAATCTAGGAAATAACCTGATAAGCAAATTCCCCGAACCAATAACAGGTCTAAACAATCTACAAGAACTTATTTTAACACGAAATAATCTAAGCAAAATACCCAAAAGCATATCAAAACTCAAACACCTTCAAATTATTCAACTAAACAATAACGAGTTTCAAATATTTCCAGAAGAAATCTTAAACTTAGAAAACTTACAACAATTGGGTTTAATGAAAAACAATATCCAAGAAATACCAAAAAGAATAAATTTACTTGAAAAGTTAGAAGAACTTGTTATGACCAACAACCCGCTACAAAGCATCCCTAATGAGATAAAGAGTCTAAATAAACTAAAATGGCTGGCTCTAGATAAAACAAATTTACCTCTAACCATCAAGGAAGATTTATCAAAATGGCTTCCTAACACCACATTAACTTTTTAAGGACTAGTACAACAGGAGTAAAAAAATACAATATTAATTTGAAATGCCACAAATGCTATCAAGCATTAACAAGGCAACAAATCCCAATTACTAATCAACCACTCTGTTTTTTCCTTAAGGTAGTTTGCCCACCAAGGCAAAGGTTTACCTGGCTTAAAACGAGCCGAATAGTGCAAGGTAGCCAGCACTCCACTTGCACCATACAAGAACTGTATGGTTCTACGCCCTGCCGTGTTTTTTATCCTAAGGGTGAGTTGGGTGTTCCACCAAGATGTTTTGTGCATGGGCAACATTTTTTTTGACTTCCCCTCTTTTTTGCCTAAACTTACCTCTAAAAAACAAATACCATGGGAATATTTAATAGAAAAAGCAGGGTAGAAAAAATAAGTCTGGTGCTTGACCGAGATTCGAGTACATACGATGACTACGAAGAGAAAACTAATAAACGATGGCAAAAGGATTTGGATAAGGTATTTAAGGGCATGAAAAAGAATGGGACACCCGATGAGTTAAAAGAATTTCTAGCTTATCGTTATCCTTTGCATTGTTGGCAGTATGACCTTATTGACATGAAAGAGATTATTAAAAACACTCAAGAAATGGCAATTGATCTGCCCGAAGTTGGCTATATACCGCCAGAAATAGGTCAATTTACAAATTTAAATACATTAATACTCTATGGAAGAGTAACCAATATTGCTGAAGAGCTCCAAAAGCTAAGCAAACTACATACTCTATCTATTGTTTATGATGGAGATTTTCCTGAAGTAATCACTAGGCTAAAAAATTTAGAAGAATTGATCCTCACTCAAGGCAAAATAAACAATATTTCAAAGAATATTTCCCTGCTGAAAAAACTGAGAATTTTTCAATTCAATGTAACACGATATGAAAAGTTCCCACAAGAAATAACAAAATTAAACAACCTAGAGACACTTGGCCTAATGGATAACAAGATTGAAGAGATTCCAGCCTCAATAGAAAGCTTACGGAATTTGGAAAAGTTAATACTTGCCAACAACCCTCTTCAGAAAATCTCACCTAAAATTACTGGGTTAAAAAAACTAAAAGCACTGGATATACGCCACACAAATTTGACAGAGGAAACCAAAATACAACTTCCAAAATGGCTACCTCATACAGAAATTACATTCTAACTTATAAACCAAGCAAAACCTAGAAATATTAACCAAACCATATTTACTCATTAACTCTCAAAACTGAGTTTTCACAAAAGCAAAGACAAATAAATATTCAATCAAGCACCTTCACCTTATGCTATCATACCTAGAATAAGTCAGACAACTGATCCCAATTACTAATCAACCACTCTGTTTTTTCCTTAAGGTAGTTTGCCCACCAAGGTAAAGGTTTACCCGGTTTGAAACGAGCCGAATAGTGCAAGGTAGCCAACACTCCACTTGCACCATATAAGAACTGTATGGTTCTACGCCCTGCCGTGTTTTTTATCCTAAGGGTGAGCTGAGTGTTCCACCAAGATGCTTCGTGCATAGGCAACATTTTTTTGACTTCCCCTCTTTTTTGCCTAAACTTACCTCTAAAAAACAAATACTATGGGACTATTTAATAGAAAAAGTAGGGTAGAAAAAATAAGTCTGGTGCTTGACCGAGATTCGAGCATATACGATGACTATGAAGAAAAGACCAATAAAAAATGGCAAAAGGATTTAGATAAGGTATTTAAAGGCATGAAAAAAAATGGGACACCCGATGAGTTAAAAGAATTTCTAGCTTATCGTTATCCTTTTCACTGTTGGGAGTATGGGTTGGAAGACATGGAAGAGATTGTTCAGAATATGACAAGAATAAGTCCATATTTACCAAAAAGTGGTCAGGTCCCCACCAGAATAGGTGAATTAACCAATTTAGAAACACTAGACTTAGCATATAAATCTATTGGCACAATCCCAGAAGAAATAAGCAAACTACAAAACTTAAAAACATTAATTCTAGGGGGAAATCCTATTAATTATTTCCCAGATAGTATTACAAAGTTAACTAATCTAGAAGAGTTGCTAATGGGAGGGTTTCATTTGGAAGAGGCACCAGAAACTATTAAAAACCTCAAAAACCTAAAAACATTACACTTAATCAATGTTAGATACGAATCATTTCCAAATGCTGTTATAAACTTAGTAGGCTTGCGAGAACTAAACCTAATGGGGAATAAAATTACAGAAATTCCTCCTACAATTAAAAAGCTAACTAATTTAGTCAAACTTAGTCTAGTTGGAAATCCCATTGAGAAAATTCCAGTGGAAATAGCGAACCTTAAATTGCTGAATAAACTTTCTATGCAAAACACTAAAATATCCAACACAACAAAAAGTGATATTAAAAAACTATTGCCCAATGCAATAATAACCTTTTAATACCAAAAAAATGAACATAAGCCTTTCAATTAAATAATTTAAACATATCATTCTTTTATACAAAAATCTCAGACTAAAATAATAAGCGGGAGCGTTCAAAAAATTGTATCTATAAATTTTAACTCATTGATTATCAGTATTAATTTCTTCAAAAAGCACAGTTCAATGAACACTCCCTAATAAGCAAAATATTGTAAAAAATACAATCAAATATTACCAAGGCAATATCTCCCAGTTGCTAATCAACCACTCTGTTTTTTCCTTAAGGTAGTTTGCCCACCAAGGTAAAGGTTTACCCGGCTTAAAACGAGCCGAATAGTGTAAGGTGGCAAGCACTCCACTTGCACCATACAAGAATTGTATGGTTCTGCGCCCTACCGTGTTTTTTATCTTGAGGGTGAGCTGAGTGTTCCACCAAGATGCTTCGTGCATAGGCAGCATTTTTTTTGATTTCCCCTTTTTTTTGCTTAAACTTATCCTTAAAAAAACACACTTCATGGGACTATTTAATAGAAAAAGTAGGGTAGAGTATATACATGAAGCCATTAAACAACATGAAGACATTCATCGTGAGTATGACCAAAAGAAAATTAAAAAAATAACGAAAGATTTTGACAAGGCATTCAAAGATCTCAAAAAGAATGGAACACCCGATGAATTAAAAAGCCTTCTAGCCTACCATTATCCCTTTCACTGCTGGCAATACGGGCTCACTGACATGAAAGAAACCATTATAAACACTCAAGAAATGGCAGTTAACTTACCTGAGATAGGATACATACCACCAGAAATAGGTCAATTTATAAACCTAAACACATTAGTAATATATGGAAGAGTACATAGTATTACCGAAGAACTTCAAAAACTAAACAAACTACAAGTTCTATCTATTGTTTACGACGGCGATTTTCCTGAGGTAATTGTTAAACTAGAAAGTTTAGAAGAGCTTGTACTTACCCATAGCACTATTAGGAATCCTCATCCAAAAATAACTGAATTAAAACAACTAAAAATATTACAGCTCAATCATACTAATATTGATGAAATCTCTGTTGAGATTACTCAGATTTCTAATTTAGAAAAGCTTGGATTAATTAGAAATAACATAACATCCATCCCATCATCTATCGTCAATCTAACCAAGCTAAAAGAATTAAACCTTGCATATAATCCTATCACCAACATTCCAATGAACATTGGCTTGCTTAAACAACTTAAGTACCTAAGTTTAAAGAAAGCCAATCTATCTAATGAACAAAAGGAATTTCTAAGAAACTCTTTACCTAATGCTTCAATTATTTTTTAATGGTTAAGGTAAGTATGGATACTGAAATGCCTAGCTACAGGGTATAAAAACATTGACTCTTGTAAAGAAACAAACTCATATTAATTATTTCACAAGTAACATTGAACATTAAGCCAATCTAGAGATAAAGGCATCCACTGATTTTTTTTTGTAAAAACTGAGAGTGTTCAGTAAACTGTGCTATTTCAAAAAATGCATATTAATTATCAGTGCTTTATATTTTTTTGACACAGTTCCTGAACAGACTCTAGAAACTCAATCACCAACCTAAAGCTACAAACATAATACAACAAAAACTATCAAACATTACCAAGGCAACAAGTCCCAATTACTAATCAACCACTCTGTTTTTTCCTTAAGGTAGTTTGCCCACCAAGGTAAAGGTTTACCCGGCTTAAAACGAGCCGAATAGTGCAAGGTAGCCAGCACTCCACTTGCACCATACAAGAATTGTATGGTTCTGCGCCCTGCCGTGTTTTTTATCCTAAGGGTGAGCTGGGTGTTCCACCAAGATGCCTCGTGCATAGGCAACATTTTTTTTGATTTCCCCTTTTTTTTGCTTAAACTTATCCTTAAAAAAACACACCTCATGGGACTATTTAATAGAAAAAGCAGGGTAGAAAAAATAAGTCTGGTGCTTGACCGAGATTCGAGCATATACGATGACTATGAAGAAAAGGCCGATAAAAAATGGCAAAAGGATTTAGATAAGGTATTTAAAAGCATGAAAAAAAATGGGACTCCCGATGAGTTAAAAGAATTCCTAGCACATAGGTATCCTTTTCACTGTTGGGAGCATGGGTTGGAAGACATGGAGGAAATCATTTTGAACACAAAAGAAATGAGCGTAGAATCACCCAAAAATCATTCTATTCCAACACAAATAGGCCAATGTCAAAATTTAGAAGTTTTCTATCTTATTCAAGGAAGGTTACAAACAATTCCTCCAGAATTTGAAAACCTTAAAAGCTTAAAAACCTTAAGTGTTGTTGTTGACAACGAATTTCCAGAAGTAATTTCTCGCTTGACAAACCTACAAGAATTAATACTTACCCAAAGCAATATTGACAAAATACCAAAACACATCAATAAACTAAAAAAGTTAAAAAAGTTAGAACTAAACGATCTACATTATGGCACCTTTCCTTTGGAAGTCTGTCAACTACCTCAGCTCTCTGAATTAGGGCTTATGAGAAATGGAATACAAACAGTCCCCCCCTCAATAAGCAACTTAAAAGCATTAACAAAACTTAATCTAACAGGAAATCCCATACAAAGCATATCTCCCAAAATAAATCAGTTAGAAAACCTAAAATCATTATATTTACGAGGTACTAATTTGCCAAAGACTCTTAAAGCACAGCTTTCAGAGTGGCTACCCAACACAGAAATCATAATTTAATCAAACTCCAGGTAATCACAGACTAAATCCATTATAAAAACTCCATAACACCTATAGCTAATCAATCAAAACTACCTTGTTCTAAAATGAAAATAATATCAAAAAGCTACCACTTTCTCGTCCCTAAATTAAAATCATAAATACAATGCTATGATTACCCTTGAGTATCACCAAGGCAGGATATCCCAATTACTAATTAACCATTCTGTCTTTTCCTTAAGGTAATTTGCCCACCAAGGCAAAGGTTTGCCCGGCTTAAAACGAGCCGAATAGTGCAAGGTGGCAAGCACTCCACTTGCACCATACAAGAATTGTATGGTTCTGCGCCCTGCCGTGTTTTTTATCCTGAGGGTGAGCTGGGTATTCCACCAGGATGCTTCGTGCATGGGCAGCATTTTTTGTTTGGCGCCAGAGGTTTTAAAAATAAAATCTTTTTCCATATCGTTCAGCTCACTAAACTTAAGCCCTTCAATCAGAATCAACTCTTTGATTAACTCCCCCTCGGCATCTTTAGTGGGGTTATCACCTTTGTATACACAATACAGGGCTGTTTCGGGGTCATTGTCTAACACATATTTTTGCACATTTGCGAGCGAAATGTTCTTGCCCGAAGTACCTATAGGACGACGGGTACGGGTAATTTTGCTACTCGAATTACTCCCTTGCAATCCATACACTACCCAACCAGGCTGTACCTCGTACTCTCCTGCTTTTTTCTTGATTACCTGATCCCATAAACTATTTTTATGGCTATTCCAAGTACTAAATTTTGACCCTTTTAAGTTATTATTAATTCTATTCCCATTTTGAATACGATATTTAATAGCTGCTTTTGCCACCGGCAAAACTCTTAAACCACCACATAAGATTTCAATATCAGTCAAGTTATTTATAGCAAGGTTTTTTAAACCATTGATAAACAATATATTAGACCCTTCAACAAACTTCCCTCCCAACTTATCACTAGAAGACTGTATAGTCATCTTCCTAAGAATTGTTCCAAAACTACTTCTGCTTCTTGTATCCTCCACAAACAAATCTTGTAATAAATAAACCCTCAACAGCCTTTTTAATAAAGTTTCTTGTTTTTTGTCTCCTTTAACAAGCTTATACCCTTTAGCCTTACTAATCCACACTTTGTCATACAATTGTTGGGCAACCTTTCTAAATTCTTGGTTTTGCAACGCACGGGCAATGCCTGCTTCCTCCAGTGTCTTGGTTGAGGCCAGCTTTGTAAGGCTAAATTTAGGCTTGGGGGCGCTTTTGAAAAATACATCAATGCCCAATTCAATCATATGGTAGGTTACTGCCTCAAGTTCTCCAGCAAGCGGTTTGTACTTTGCTGACCAGTTACTGATAATCTGCTCACTGGGACCAATGCGTTTGCGGGCATCGCCTGCGTTGACAAAACCCGCAAAGGCTTTATTACCAAAATAGGCACGTGCTTGTTGGATTAGGTGTTCAAATTCCTTTTTAATGTTCTCTGGAGTAGCCTTTATCTTTCCTGTTTTGGAGTCTTTGTATTTGTTGGTAATCGCTTCCAGTGCCTCTTCTAGAAAATGACTGTACTTAAAATATGTACGAGGGCGGGGGGAAATTTTGCTGCCCTCTCTGGCTATAGGTAAATAGTTAACAGGGCTACCCAATAGTGACTTTTTACGCGGCTCAAGCTTTTTTAGCGCGGGCTTTAGCTTAGCTATCAAGGGCTTTAACAATTTCCTTGCTTGAGACGACAAGACCCCATTGGCATTAGGATCGGGGATGATGGGAAACAACAAACAATGAATTCCATTTTTGTTCTTATTAACTCCCTTGTGCCCAAGTATATGACTGAACAATAGATCACGGTGAATTGCCAACAAATATTTCTCATTGTAAGGAGTTACACCAATGCCAACGGATTCGTTTCGAGCATCGTATTTTGGATTATCTCCCAGGTATGTTTTATCCAAGACCTTTGCCCATTTGTTTGCCAGATTCACGTTTGCTTTTCCTTTATAACGCCAACTGGTCATCTGCTCTAATTTGCCTGTGCTTTTTCCTGTGGCAAGCATTATCTTCACCTTGGTTTGCTCCAGGGTAATTTTGGTAGATACTTTGGGGGCAGTGATTAACTTTTTAGAAGCAATGTTTGCCTGTTGTATCAGTTTGCGGGCAGCATCGGTCCCCAATTGCTGAACCTTTACCAAAAATTCAGGCAAGTTGCCACAATCGTTGTGCACCAATACACTTTGCTTGCCCACATAGTAAGTATGAAAGTTGGCTACTTCAAAATTGTATACCTTTACTGTAGTATCTACTTTTATGAGGCTATCAATGGCTATTTTTCGTTGATTAAACAGCCACAAGCTATCGCCAGGCTGAAGGTTTTCGGCGGCTACCCAACGCCCGGCACTGGCTTCGGAGGCGCCCAAATAAAAGCGGTGGTTGGGGGTAGGTTGGCTCAGGAGCTTGCCTTGGGCATAAATTTTTATCAGCCGTTGGGCTGTTTTTTGGGTGGTGTGCACTACAGGCTGTAACGCTACTTTGCCCGTGCGAATGTTGCGGGCATATACACTGTCTTGAGGGGTGATTTGCTCAATGGGTTTATGACCCTGCTTGGTTTTGATGACAGTACCCGCTGGAAAACAGGGTTGGGTAGCAAGCGTAACCCGATCGCTGCCTTCTGAAACCACCACATATTTCTCCCTTTCTTTGATCAGGTCTTGCCCTTCTATTACCCACTTGGCTATAATATTGATATTGTTTTTAAAGTACTCCCTCTTTCGGTTCTCGTCGTTGCTTCCTTCTTTTTCTAATTTGAGAATGATGTTGCTTACTGATTTGCTGTTGAACGAAACCTGTGCTACATTGGCCATATAAGGTTTTAAGCCAGCCCCCTCAAACAACTTTTTCATGGCATCTTTGAACGATGCATCGTACGAAAACTTGTTTAGGTTATATATTCCCTGTTTTTTGTCTTTTTTGGTTTCACTCAAAAAGTGGATAGTTTCGCCGCCGTCTAAGAAACTAAACCTAAAGGTAAGCCCAGTAGTTTTAAAACTCACCTGGTTGCTTCTGGGTATGACATGACCCAACACTACTGACCATTCCTTCTCATCTAACGAGGTTCCATTGTTTTGAAACACTAAAGAAGGCTTATTCATAAAAGCATAGGCTTGTACATCTTTGGGTACAGCTGCCTTCTTCCTGAATAGTAACCTCAGTAGTTTAGCATAACCTGTAAGTTTTTGCAGGTAGTATTTGGGGGACTGTACCACGTTGGTAGCTACGTGATTATTGCCCCGTTTAATGACTAGCCCATATTGATATTTATATCGCTGTTTTTTTACCCAACCCACAAAAGTACTTTTCGCATTTCCTGCATTATCTAAGTTTTCTCTGCGGATGGTTATCACATTTACGGTATGGCTATCCACCTTGGTTGGGTTATTTACATGCTTTAAGACTGTCTTAAAACCTTCGATGTCCCACCCTTTGATATCCTTAAAAACCAGCATGGTTTTACTTCTATCATAACCAACGCTTCCTAACTCGGTGGTCTTAGTTCCAGGGTTTTTAATATCATTTCCCTTCGATACCAACCAAACCACATCGGTAGCATCTGTGTTGTTTTTCTCTAATACATACTGATTCGGCGACAGCCAAGCTTCTCCTTTGGCTGACTTATTATCTTCAGAAAACTTATGAAAGTACTTAAGTCGGGAGGACGTAGCGCTTGATGCCCACAACTTTACAAACTTATAATCTTTACCCAGGCTTACCGCTTTGTAACGACTACTGTTTGCTTTCTTGAGTAACTCAGTTAATATATCAGCTTTGAGTTGCTGAATATTGTCTAAGTACTTTTTATGCTTCACTTTATTGTCGCTTAATAGCTTTTGAAGATTTTTATCAAAGTTGACGTCAAGTATATCTTTTTGCTCAAATCCTACAGTTTTAATCTTCGCCTTGGCAAATATTACTTTCTTGGTATTTTTATCCTTAAGCACTGTGCCTCCATACTTCATCACTGCCACAAACTCATTTTTATTCGTTTGGGTAGCGTTCTCTACCAGTATTACAGGCTTTTGTGGGTCTTTATACAGCCTAATCTCCAAGCCTGCATTTTCTTCTACTTTTTTGGTGAAGCCTTGGGTTTGACCCCAATCTTTGACCATAGATAAGTATGGATTGGGTTTGCCTTCTACTTTGGTGTTGATGGCAAGAGTGCTAAGGGGTATATTGTCTGATTTTGCTTGTTTGGTTGCTTCCTCATACAGCTTTTTAAAGGCTTCTTTCGGTTTGTATAAACACAATTGTTTATTTTGAAAAAGCTCAGTAAAACGTATGATTCCACCATTGCCTTTTTTATGGGTGAGTTTGGCGATAGTAATGTCCTCAACCTTTGCTACATAAGTCACTTCATTGGCACCTTTACTCATTCGTTTAGACACCTTGATCTCTTGTGCTTTGCCCACACCAATGCCTTGGTCTTTGTGATAAAACACCAGCATTTTTTGTATGTCAAATGTCAGGTGTTGAGCAGTGGCATCTGCATTGAATATCCCCTTCATACGGGTTTCATAATCGTCTTCAGTAATGTGCACCCTCGCCAACTTATCAAAAACACTCTTTAGTTGCTCTTTGGCAAAGAATGCCCCAGCTATTTTCTTGTTTTTATGCCCACCCGTTATTTTCTCATATATTTTGTTGGTGGCTGCCTTGAGTTTGTATTTTTTCAAACTGGCAAAGTTTGGCTCAAAACGTAAATGATAAGGAGACTTCGCCTTGTCATAATTAATTTTATATACTGCCTCTGACAAAGCAGTTTTGTTAGAATTCAGCTCGTAGCCAAGGTAGGCCTCCCATTTCTTCGCCTGGGATAATTCCTTTACAAGAAAAGGCTTGATCGATATTATGGCACCTTTCTTAAAATTATAGCGGTATTGATAGTTCTTTGGATTGGTAAATTGTGCGGGCACTTTTGCTTGCTTAAGCAAGTCAAAACAGGCTTTGTCTTCCTTGGTTTGCCAATGAAGCGCCTCTGCTCTTTTAGAATTTTGGGCAAACAGGGTTATCAGCACATCTTTTTTCAGGTCTTGTGCATCCTTAAAACTCTTTTTGGTGGCACCTGCCTGGTGTTTATCGAGGTATTCTTTTAGTTTTTGGTCGTTGAGTTTAAACTCAAACCTTAGAACGTCATACTTGTCTACAATGGCTTTTGCCAATACTTCGGGTAAGTTTGCACTGCCATTGTTGAGCTTGGCTTCATTGTTTTTTACAATGACCCGCAAGCCTTTGCTTTCTCTGATCAACAAGGCTTTGCCCTTTACCTGTTGTTCTTGGGTAAAACCTCCTTTGGTTGCCCATTCTTTGATCAACTGATGGTATTTGTTGTTCTTTTTAGGCAGTATCACCCCACTGGTCGATTCTTTCCTGGCATCTCCTTCACCTGTGTATTTCTGGTAGAGAGCAGTCAGCAATTTGTGAATAAAATCTTTGTTTTCCCGAAGGTTTCTGGGCAGTCTAGCCAGGTCAAACTGAAGAAGTTTTTCAAAGTTTTCAATTTTCTTGATATTCAGCAACCCCAATGTTTTCTCCTTGTTTGCCCTCAGGGCATCATTTTCTATTTCTACATAGGCTCTAAACTGATCGTTTTTAGGAGAACGGGTTTTAATCTCAGGGGTACAGTTGGTGTTGTGCACCAAAGCTCCTGCATTGCCCACATAATAATTATGGTAGCGTGCCACCATCAAGTTGTAGACGGTTGCTACAGTATCTTTTACAGCAATGCGACAAATGGTGGCTGGTGCAGCCGAACGGGGCAAATGGCGGGTTTTGCTGGCAAGAAGCTGACGGTGGTTAAGTAAAGTCAGTTGGTCACCTTTTTTGAGATTGCCAGCCGATATCCATTGGCCATTTACATAAAAGGGATGCTCAGGGGTGACCCACAGGGTGTCTGTAGTGGTATAAATTTTTACTAATGCCCCAGACGCTTTAACCATCGTAAAAGTAATCTGACCAATTACTTCTTTACCTGTCATTGTATCAAAAGCTTTTACCCAGGCACCTTCCTTTACGTCTTCTATATTCACAACAGTACCATTGGCTAACCATACTTTGGTACCCGCAACGAAGCAAGCAGTTTTGGTAAAACGAACTGCCACCATTTTCTCACCTTTGTCTCCATAACGGGGAACTGTATAAGTAAATCCTTTGGTTGCCGCCCATTTACCAATCACGGTTTTCTTACCATCCGCATTGAGTTTACTTTGGTCATTGGCCGCAGCAGTGATTTTATTGACGTGGTCAGACTCTCGTGTATATACTACATTGATGCCTTTGGTTTGGAGCTTGTTCCAGAGGGCGTCTAGTATGCTTGACTTTTCGTTGTCAGCCGCTCCTTTTTGAATGTCTATTTTTAAGGATTTGAGGCTACTAAAGTAAACGGCGGTGACCAATTCTTTTTTGCTGCTTTCATTTTCTTTTACTACCCATTTTTGCCCCTTGGCAGCCACATAGTACTCTTTTTTAGTAAATACGGTGCCTGTTTTTCCTAGCTTCTTTACTTCTCTTACCTGCACATAACCTTTGCTTTTGAGCCAACGACCCAACGCAGAAGTCTCTGCCGCTTTTTGTGAGGATTTTACATATACTCCGTCTTCGCCTATTACTTTTGACAAAAACTTGCTATAGATGGTGGTTTTACTAACTCCACTTACATTTTTGAGCTCTACAAACCTAAATAGTTTTTGCCCTTCTATATTTACAAACTCCCCCTTTGCTAATAGTTTTTTGGTATCATATTTTTTACGGCTCTTGTTGTATTTTTGTACATATAATTTTTTTGACAAGGTTTTGAGATCAACTATAAACTTGTCTGCCTTATCTTTTTTCTTACCCTTTCCTTTCTTCTTTTTCTTCTTCCAACTCGTTACCTTCTTAAAACCATCCAAGGTTTCTTTTATTATTTTTACCAAGGCCTGCCCATTGACAAGTTTGATGACGGTAAAAATAATGTCTACCATAATCTTACCCACAAAGTAAGACTTGTTATTGATCGCCTTCTTGTACTCCTCCTCATATTGTTGAATCTGTTCATCTACAATCGCCTGAGCCACTACTCCCAAATCATCAATGGTCAATTTTGCCAACAAAGCATCTATTTCTTGCTTGTATTTTTCATCCATCATATACTTAACCAAGTTGCGCATAAGGGCAATCAAGCTTAGTATGCTTTCAGGCGCTGACTGGAGTTGGTCTATCAACCCATTGTATACTCCTGCCAATAAAGGATTAATCGTTTTTTCGGGTTCGGTAAGACCTGGCTTGTTCCAGTCTTTTTCTTTAATTTTTTGTTTTTCTAGGTACTTAATCAAGTCTTTCAACGCTGCCTCGAACAACTTAAGCCCCTGTGCCATCATAATGGCAAAATCGCCGGGGGCTTCGGGTAGGTTCAATATCACGGTTTGGCGGTTTTTGCCTAGCTGTAAGTACTCCCCAAAATTGATGGTCCAAATAGCGTTTAGCCGATCTTTGGCTTCGTCATAGCTAAAGTGCATGCTAATGCGCACTACATTGGCGGGCAGGGTGCGCTCTAACGCCAACTGGTGGGCAGTACGTCCTTTGATCTTGGAAATAAAGTCTTTTTGTGAAGCAATCACGCTTTCTTCGGAGGTAGTGATGACTTCGAGATGAAAAGGGTTTTGAGGGTTGAGAAATTGTTTGAGGAAGACGTCGTCTTCAAAAAAAGAGGTAATATCGCCATTAAAAATCCCGGCAAAGTCGCTCACTTCTACCCGACCTTTGGTAAAGGTTTTCGCCTGGGTCCTTTTATAGGTTCTTACTTTATTGAGCAACTCGGCTCTTTTGGTAAAAGGCATTTTAGAGATGTCAAGCTTTGCCAAAGCTTTGTATTGGGCCAAATTTTCGTTTCCTTTTTTGAATTTACCTGCGGCTTTGTTGATAAACTCGTGCAAGGTAGACACATACATCGTAGTCAAACCCCAAAGCGCCTGGTAAGGAATCAGACTTACTTCCTTTTTGCTCTGGACAAACGACTCTTTGGTTTTTTGTCTGATGGCAGCAATGGCATTTTTGATTGTTTGGACCCCCAAACTCCTGCCAAACACCAAACAAGGATAAAAGCGTTCTGTATACTGCCCGTCTACAGCACCTGCTACAATGTCTTTTGGGTCTTGTTCCCCTTCCTTATTTTTTCTGGTGCTTATGTCAATAAAACTGTCTAAGTTGAGCAACAAACCTTTGGTTTGGGCTTCGTTTAGTTTACTGCCCCTAAAAACCTCAGCAGTAAATGCCTGGATAGCCTTTTGTGAGTCTTCGTATAGCTTAGACTTATCGTTTCCAAACGGACGCATGGTATTTTTGGTCGTTACTGAGTCCTTTTCAAGTTCGGTTACCTCGGCAAACTGCAACAACAAAGGAGGGGGGATGATGATATAAAACGCGACCTTTTCGGTGCCTTCTTCATTGACTCCCTTCAAATACTCGTTGAGCGTATCTCGCTTGCCAGGAGTAAAAGTAGGTTGACCATAATATTTCTCGCGACCATCTACCACATAGCTTTGGGCGGCTTTAGGCAAACGGGCATTTTGTACAATTTGCTGGTCGAGCAAACCAATCATCTGCTGCACCCGGCTTTTGGTATAATAGTAGCCTTGGATACTAGTGCTATCGCTGGCTTGTGCTCCCAACGAAACCACAAGCAAAACAATTGTCAATAAAAAGTAACCAATATTTTTCATCATTGTTCGGATATTTTAATCTCTTTTGTAGAGCACACGGATACGCTCGTTGATTTTTTCATCGATAAATTTTCTTACAAACAGCTTCATAGCTGCTACTCCATCGCCTTGCATAAACTTTTCCAGCAAACCTTGCACTAATTCTTTGATATCTTTTTCGATATCGCCCCGAAGAGTCTCCAATATTTGGCCTCCGCTCATCTTTGCCAGAGTATCAAACCTGAAACGCTCTATCTCTAATTTAACAAATGCACTCACTAGTTTTTTACGGGCTTGGCGCCACCTTTCCAGACTACCATTGCTTTCCCTTTTTTTCCACGTTTCCTGGGGTACATCTACCCCCAAAGATTGCACATACACGGGCAAAGCAATGGGTTCTCCGGGCTTATCAGGTTTGCTTCGAGTCAATTTCATTGCTGCCCGATCTTCCTTTGCCTTCTGTACCACTTCTTGTAGCCGCTTGTTTTCGGTGGCTTGTTTTTTTCTATCCTGGGCTATGTTTTGCCTACTTTTGCCCCTGAGTTCCTGCACAATTTCCTTGATGATGTCTTTGAGATTGGCGAACAGCTTTTGTAAACGATTGCCAATGATTTTGGTCGCGGCTTTGATCACCTTCCCACTTCCATCCTTCAACGTTTTCAACCCTTCAGTCACCTTGCCTTTGTCGATTGCCTCCTTCCCCTCCTCAATCGCCTTTTTGCCAATCTGGATGGTTTCCAACAGCTCGGCTTTGTCGGGACCGTTGTAGTCTTTGACCCACTGTTCCACTTTTTTGAGTACCTGGTCTATTTTACCTACCACCTGGTCTATTTTATCCAGCCCTCTTTCTATCTCGTCAAATAAATTGTTGATTTCGCCCGTAAAGCTCAGGTATTGGTCGCGCCACTCGTCGGGTATGATTTGGGTGCCTGCCCCAGTGGTCGTCAATTCCCCATCGATGAGGCGTTTGTCGGTGTTTATCTTGATGCGGTCGAAGCGGGCAAATACCCTGGCTCCCTGAAAAAACTTGATGTGGGTGTAGGCTCGCCCGGAAAACCACCCCCCGCCCAAGGGTTTGACTTCTACCAGGGTAAACTCAAAGTCAGCCGCCATGATCTTGTCGCCTACGCGCAAATTTGAGATCGGAGTTTGATTGCTGAGGTCTACCACCAGGGGTTTGCCGCATTGTACTCCGGTAGGCTTAGGAGTGGGCATTCTAAAATCTACGGTGGCGGTTTCTTCGCTGCCAAAGGCGTTGCAGTTGGCGGTAAGTTTGAACGAATAGGATACTCCAGGTTCCATATCATTGATTTGGGTGCGATTGGAGAGGGCGCGCTTGGTGTACCATTTATAGGCATCACCTTCACGCTTGAAGTGTAGGGTATAACCCGTGTGGTCGGGCAGGGCATCCCAGTCAAGCTGTACCTGGTAGGGGTTAAGGGCAGTCGCCTTTAAGCGAATCGGGATGGGGCAGGGTTTGCCATAACGAAACACTCGAATCTGGCTCACTCCATCGTTGATAAACAAGGTTCTGCCCTGGGGGTCGCGCGCCTGGATGCGAATGGCGTACCATTTGCCCAAGCCCAGCATAGGTTCGGCTTGCATGCCATAGTTATAAGTCAGGCTAGTTGTGCTGGTACGAAATATTTCTGGACCCAGACAATTGAATATTTCGCCTTGAGATATTCGGCTGGCGGCTTGGTTATTTGCGTCTATATTCGCATATTTGTTTTGACAATCGGGGCGTAGCTCATTCAATATCAATTCATACTCAGGATTGAAAGGAGTGTTGGCGGGTCTTGTCCAACTGATCGGAATGGGTTTTAAGCTTTGATTGCTTCCATTGGTCTGACTCATCATTAGAGGAAAATTCAGAATAGGTGGCTGCAAAGCAAATACCCTCAGTGTTTTCTCTGATAAAATATCTACATTGGACACCGACACGCTAGGGCGGTAACGGTCTACAAATGAGAAGGTTAGCTTGTAAATACCATCAGGGATTCTTTTCGTCTTTAAATACTGTTGTCGAGAGTATCCAAAAAAATCTAAATTGTTTACATCGAAGTAATCCGACAAATCGGAGCCATTCATTGTTTGGCTAGGTCCCAAATCGAGCAAAGGCAAATAGTTTGCCTTGGTTTGAATGACAATTCCCCGCCCATCCATACTTTCCAATTTGATACGTAAATAACCCGCATACGAGGTGACCCCATTTAATATAAGATGCAGGGTAAGGGCGCTAGAATAGCTATAGGAGTGTAAAAAGGGGCTATGAGGAGGACTGACTGTGGCGATTAACTTGACGCTATAGTTTCGTTGAGCAGTGGTGTGATCACTGGCTCCTAAAAGCAAAGCTCCCACAATAAGAAGGCACTTGAATAAATGGATACGCATGACCTTGGTTTGGTTTAAGTAGTTGGTTTTGAGCTTTAGCCATTAGCTTTTTTGTTCCTGGCTTTTGGGCTCCGTTGAATTTTAGCTGTTGGCTTTTCTTTATCTTGGCTATTGACTGAAAGGCTATCGATTAGATATACCCATCTCAGTGGTGGTTTTGGACAGTTTTAACAAAAAATATTTTGAAAATGTGGAAAGGCAGGCAGTATTTGTTCAAAGGTACTCATTTCAAGCAAATTTACCCCAACAATTCGCTCTTGAAACTGTCGGGGTAAGGTTTTTTTAGTTTTGGGGGGATTTCAGACAAAACCAATGCGCTCTAGCTGTGTAATTCGTTCTTCATTTACCGTTTAGCTACATCATCGTTTCCAAATACCACCCTCAAGCAGTATATTTATAAAGTAGATCACCTTCCTCATTAAACCCTAAATAACTACTTATGGCAAATAACAAAATGCTACTGGAAGAAAAGAGCCGCGACATTGGAAACTTTGTGGTGGGTAGGTTGCTGCCTGTGCGTGAAAAACGGCAAGTGGGTCCTTTTACTTTTATTGACCACATGGGTCCTTCGCTCATTGACAAAGGCAAATACGTAGATGTAGATCAACACCCTCATACTGGTTTGTCAACGCTTACTTATTTGTTCGAGGGTGAAATAGCTCACCGCGATAGCACAGGTGCCCACCAAGTAATTACCCCAGGCGATGTAGGTTTCATGACATCGGGCAGTGGTGTAGCACATACCGAGCGAACTCCTCAATATTTGCGCGGCAAAGCTCCTCACACTTTGCATGGCTATCAGGTGTGGGTGGCTTTGCCCAAAGAAAAAGAAGAAATGTCTCCCCGCTTCGATTTTATACCTAAAACAGATTTACCTCGCTGGCAGGAAAACAATCTTATGTTTACTTTGGTAGCAGGTGAGGGTTATGGCAAAAAATCGCCCTTGCCTGTATATTCTCCTTTGTTTATGGTAGACATTAAAGCTACCAAAAGTGCCTGGCTAGATATTAAAGGACAACTAGAAGGGGAAGTAGCAGTAGTGGTAGTAAAAGGCAAAGTAACCGATGACACCAACACCATAGAAGCAGGGCAAATGCTGGTATCGAAGACCGAAAACGAATGTTGCATCCAATTAGAGGCTGATACACAGTTGTTGTTATTTGGTGGGCAGCCTCTGCCCGAACCCCGCTACTTATTTTGGAACTTTGTGTCATCATCGCGTGACCGCCTAAAAAAAGCAAGTGAAGACTGGAAAAACAAACAGTTTCCGAAGGTACCAGGCGATGATACTTATATTCCTGTTCCATAACATTTGGGGGGTTGTTTAAACATTGAGTAAAAACTAAAAATAGTGACTCATTTATTTTATAAACACCTGAAAAAAAGAGCATTACAACTTTATTAATTACCTTTTGGAACAGGGCTTGGCTTGCCACCTGCCGCTTAAAGCTTGAGACTCTTGGTGCTCCTGACTAAAAACTGTAATTTTGCGGCTCAAAACATTAGAACAACAACAATGAAGATACGCAATATTATAGCAGGGCTTTTATTAGTGGTTTGTTTTCAGGGGAAGCCATTGGCCAATGCAGCAATGCCGGGTTTTTGGGACGTTGGCGCAGGTATTAACTTTATTCCGTTTTTTGCCAAAGACAGTGTACACCTTGACAAGATTCAAATGCAAAGTGAGTTGGTGACTATTATGCTATACCCAGGCTTTGCTGTAGTAAAAGGCGAATACCAGATGTACAACCACAGCGATGCAGCCATTAACCTTACTACAGGCTACCCTATCAATAGTGGGTTTATGAACAAAGCTGCTTATAGCGTGCAAATGTCTGACTTGTATGGTTTGCAAGTGAAGATAGATGGCAAAAATGCCACTGTAAAAAGAGCCAGTAGTGCCAATGTAGAAGCTTACCACCATAAAACCCTTGACCATACCGACAACTGGTACATTTGGGAGGCGGCTTATGCCCCTCAAAAGGTGACTCAATTGACCGTGTACTTTATTGTAAACACCAATACCGCCCAGCTCCGTAAAGGCTACAATGCCGACTATCACAATGGATTTAGCTATTTGCTAGAGTCAGGGCGTGCATGGGCAAAAAACATAGGCAAAGGTAGAATTTATGTACACTTGATGGATACGCTGAAAGTACAATCGGTACAAGGGGTATACCCTTTCAAAACGTTTAAAACTGATGGCAATCAACAAATGGTGTATGACTTTGCTGACCTTGAACCCACCGAAAACAGCAATGTAGTGATTCGTTATTCTAAAAAACTGGACAATTTTGACTTCAATAAAGTATTACAGACTGCTCAAGGGTATTTTAAGAAAATAGATGCACTTAAGGGGGATATGCTCAACACTGCCGAATGGAAAACAGTGCAAGCAACAGATTTTAATATTTATAGCAAAAATGGAGGAATTTTGGTCATTTTCCCACTCATTATGGCTTACCTTATTCCTATACTTATTGTGGCATTTGCCGTGATTATGTGGTACAAGTACAAACGAAAAAAAGCAAGACAATAAATATTATCCAGGGCAAACCATCCAAGGTTTGCCTTTTTTTCTACCTACCAACTTTTACCGTATTTCTACCGTATATTTTTATATCAATAAGTGCCAACACAGCATTCAATATACCTAAAAAGTAGATGCCACAAGCGGGCTATGAACAAACCAATCTCTTACTTGTAGTTTATCGCTGATTGCACCAATACGTATCGGCACCTCAGGGCTTGTTGCTACTTATTAACTGACCTTTCGCAGACCTACTTTATTTTGATGGTTATATGGCTTTATTGCTCAATGGTTGGGCTACGCATTGCGCAACAATATAGCCATTCAACAATAGAAACAGGTGACCTTCAGAAAACTGTGTAACTTGAGTTATTAACTATTTCATTTTTTAAATGATCATTACATGATGTTTTACATTAGTTCTATACCACCCCCTGCCAGGCGTTTGACCTCTGCATAAAATTTCCTCAAAAAAATTATTGATCAAACTCTTAACACATACCCTCTCATGTATACTACCCTTTTGGTAATGGCTACCCTTTTGTATATTTCTATATTTGTAACAACCATCGTAAAATGGGGCAGCATATTCATCCACCTTCGTAAAAGAAAAGGACTGGATGCCTTTGCTGATTTCTGCATTTTTCTACTGTTGGCAATGATCTCTTATTCCTTGCCATTGGTTTGGTTTTCGGGTACCATTGTTACTACCTCCAGCATAAGTATTTTAACCATTGTGGCGCTGATGAGCCTTGAAGCAAAAATATCGACCAATAGCCCGAAAAAACACAAACGTTCGAACAGGCACTCCAATGCTTATTTAAAGCCTCCCTTGAAAGCATTTTTTGAGGAGAAACCAATGCCTGTACATAAGATTCAAACCTTTGAAAAAAAAGCTAAAAAAATGTGGGATGCCTATCAGCGTGACAAGAAAACCCAGGCGCAGTTCTGGGCTGACTATGAAAAAACACTGAAAGTGGTAAAAGAACTAAAAGTCTGAAGCTACAAAAGCCAAAGCCGAAGAAACTATTCTTCAGCTTTGGCTTTTTTCATTCCCCAAGAGGGGATAAACACACAAAATCTATACTTCGCCCATTGCCGCCATCCCTTTCAACATAAAACCTGCTGAAGCGGGGTTAGTAGCTAAAGGTATGTTATACAAATCGCATATTCGCATCAACATTTGTACATCGGGCTCGTGTGGGTGCTTGCCCAAAGGGTCACGAAAAAAAATCACCGCACATAGTTGTTTCTCAGCCGCCATTGCGGCAATCTGTGCATCACCACCCATAGGACCCGATAGTTTGGCTTCTACTTCATACCCTGCTTTTGCTACATGGGTACCTGTAGTACCAGTGGCTATCAATGCTACTTTGGTGAGCACCTCTTCGTTTTCCTTCAGAAAATGTACCATTTCGGGTTTGCGCCCATCGTGTGCTATAATGGCAATCTTTTTCATATTTGATTGCTCATTACTTTAGTATCATTTCTTTTACGGCTTTCTTATTTTCGTAAGTCACTATATTTACATAGTACAAACCTTTGCCAAATTTTTTGGTGTCTGATAAGTCAAGCGTATGCTCAAACTCTCCTTCTACCTCGCCTACCTGATCGCTCGACAAGCCTACTCCTTCTACATTGGTCACGGCTACACTTATCTTGATTTTACGGGGTACTTTAAACTTTACTTTTGCCTTTTTAGCAGTACTATCTACTGTAATACTTATCACTTCAGGTTGGTTAGGCGGCAGCTCAGCCTGGGTGTTGGCAGTCGTATCTTTAGTTTCCCCTTTGTTTTTATTTTTTTTATCGCCACAGCTTGCCAACAAAGCTACAGCAAGCACAAATATCCAAGAATAACGCATCATTGTATTTCTATTTTTCGGTATGTAAAGGCTTGTTTAATGTTGATCATCCGGGTTAAAGAACTTATTATTTTTAACTCCAGAGACAAAGTTTAGACAAACCCTCATAATGGAAATTATTTAAAACACATAAATAACAAAAAATTAAAGTTTATGCTACTCCTCCTAAAACAATCTGCTTTGGCAAGCTGATATATGAGCATAAAGTTTCAGTACCTCCTATTATTTTGTAAAGTCAATAATTTGGACAAAAAACGATGATTGGTTGTGTGGTGTCAAAAATGAAACTTATAATCTATCAACTATTGTCTGTTTTTTACTAATTTTGCCTAATTCAAACAAAAGACAAAAAATATCTTATAATTCTGATGAAGTATAATGAGTACAAAGACCTCAATTACGCTCAGCTAGAGGCAGATATTCTTGAGTTTTGGGAAGAGAACCAAATATTTGAGAAATCTATAAGTAGTCGTGAGGGACAGAAAACCTTTACGTTTTATGAAGGCCCACCGTCAGCGAATGGAATGCCTGGAATTCACCACGTAATGGCTCGTACAATTAAAGATATTTTTTGTCGATACAAAACACTCAAAGGATTTCAGGTAAAACGTAAAGCTGGATGGGACACCCACGGCTTGCCCGTAGAGCTCAAGGTAGAACAACAGCTTGGCATTACTAAAGACGATATAGGTAAAAAAATATCGGTAGAAGACTACAACAAAGAATGCCGCAAAACAGTGATGCAGTTTACCGACATCTGGTCTAAGCTTACGCAAAAGATGGGGTATTGGGTAGACATGGGCAATCCATACATCACCTACCACAACGACTACATCGAGACTGTGTGGTATTTGCTGAAAAAACTCCACGAAAAAGACTGGTTGTATAAGGGTTATACCATTCAGCCATTTTCGCCCAAAGCAGGTACTGGGCTTAGCTCGCACGAACTAAACATGCCAGGTGCCTACAAAGATGTAACTGATACATCTATTGTAGCCCAGTTTAAAGTAAAACGCAGCGAACGTTCTGAGTTTTTGTTTGAAAACAATGACGAAGATGTGAGAATACTTGCCTGGACCACTACCCCCTGGACGTTGCCGTCTAACTGTGCGCTTGCTGTGGGCGAAAAGATTACTTATGTAAAAGTAAAAACCTTTAATGCATATACTCACCAGCCTATATCGGTCATACTTGCCAAAGATTTAGTAAGCAAGCACTTTTCTGACAAAGCTAAAGACCTAAAACTGGAAGACTACAAGAAAGAAGATAAGTTGATTCCTTTTGAAGTAGTACAAGAGTTTAAAGGAAGTGATATAACGGAGGTTCGCTATGAGCAGTTGATGCCTTATGTAACCAACGAAGAACTTGAAAAGAATGCATTCCGCGTAATACCTGGCGACTTTGTAACCACTGCCGATGGTACGGGTGTGGTACATACTGCCTCGGTGTTTGGTGCTGACGATTATCGTGTAGCCCAACAAAATAACGTGCCTCCGGTATTGGTCAAAGACGAAGAAGGTAACAATGTTCCTTTGGTTGATCGCCAAGGAAAGTTTGTAAAGGAAGTTACTGATTTTGCCGGACTATACGTAAAATCCGAATACGAGGAAAATCCGGAAGCAGTACCCGAATATAAATCTACTGATGTATTGATCTCTATCAAACTAAAAACTGAGAACAAGGCATTTAAAGTAGAAAAATACAAGCACAGTTACCCACACTGCTGGCGTACCGACAAACCCATATTGTATTACCCACTTGACTCTTGGTTTATCCGTACTACAGCGGCAAAAGACAAGTTGGTACAGTTGAACCATACAATTAACTGGAAGCCAGAGAGTACAGGGACAGGACGTTTTGGCAACTGGTTGGAAAACCTCGTAGACTGGAACTTGTCGCGTCAACGTTACTGGGGCATACCCTTGCCTATATGGCGTACCGAAGACGGTAAAGAAGAAGAATGTATAGGGTCGGTATACGAACTTTACGAAGCCGTAGAAAAATCAATCAAGGCTGGATTGATGCAAGAAAACCCAGTGGGCGAGTTTGAAAACATCAAAGAAGTAAAAACTGATGATGATGGCAGTACGCTGCTAAGTGCTGATGTGATTTCGGCTTATTTCAAACGCAAAAACTTTGACTTGCACCGCCCTTATGTAGACGATATTGTATTGGTATCGCCTAATGGTAAACCAATGTACCGTGAGCAAGACTTGATAGATGTTTGGTTTGACTCAGGGGCTATGCCTTATGCTCAATTACATTACCCTTTCCAAAACAAGGATATGATAGATGAGCGTGACGAGTTTCCGGCAGATTTTATTTCTGAGGGAGTAGACCAAACCCGTGGTTGGTTCTTTACTTTACACGCCATTGCTGGTATGCTGTTCGACTCGGTAGCTTTCAAAAATGTGGTCTCTACCGGATTGGTGCTGGATGCCGAAGGACGTAAAATGTCTAAACGATTGGGCAATGCGGTAGATCCTTTTGAAACAATGGATGCACACGGAGCTGATACTACCCGTTGGTATATGATCTCTAATGCCAACCCTTGGGATAACTTAAAGTTTGACATAGAAGGTGTAAAAGAAGTATCAAGAAGGTTTTTTGGTACACTTAAAAATACGTATTCGTTTTTTGCTACGTACGCCAACCTTGATGGATTTAACTACAGTCAAGCAGAAGTACCTATAGCACAACGCCCGGAAATAGACCGTTGGATATTGTCTAAGTTGAATACTTTGATCAAACAAGTAGATGGTTTTTATGATGACTTTGAACCTACCAAGGCAGCTAGAGCTATCCAGACCTTTACAATGGACGACTTGAGCAACTGGTATGTACGCCTCAACCGTAACCGTTTTTGGAAAACCAAGCTGAACGATGACAAAGTAGCCGCCTACCAAACATTGTATACTTGTTTGGAAACTATTTTGAAGCTGGCTTCGCCAGTCATGCCATTTATGAGTGAGGCATTGTTCCTTGACCTTAATAAGGTAAGCGGTCGTGATGCGTCTGAGTCTATTCACTTGACTACCTTCCCCGAAATAGATGAGGCAGTTATAGATACTGACCTGGAACGTAGAATGACTTTGGCGCAAAAGCTGTCTTCATTGACCCACTCATTGCGTAAAACAGCCAAAGGTAATAAGGGCATCAGGGTACGTCAGCCTTTGCAAAAAATCATTGTGCCAGCAGTAGATGCGACTACTCAAAGTCAGATAGAGGCAGTAAAAGATTTGATTCTTGCCGAAACCAATATCAAAGACATAGAATTTATTGGTGACAACTCTGACATTGTGGTCAAAAGCATCAAGCCTAACTTTAAAGTGTTGGGTAAAAAGTACGGCAAAGACATGAAAAAAGTGCAAGGCATTGTCAATGCGTTTAACAAAGATGAGATTGCTACTATAGACCGTACTGGTGCTTTGAGCAAAGACGGCTTTGATTTTGTTGCCGAAGATGTAGTGATTGTTTCGGAAGTAAAAGAAGGACACTCGGTGGCTTCTGACCCTGACGAAGCACTTACCGTAATATTAGATGAAACCATTACCGAAGATTTGCGCAAAGAAGGGATTGCCCGTGACTTTGTAAACCGAGTGCAAAACCTACGCAAAGATACTGGAATGGAAGTAATCAATAAAATAGGCATTGTATTTAACAGTACCGACGAATTGGTAAAAGATGCACTGAAAACACACCACGACTATATAAGTACTGAAACTCAAGCCCTTTCGCTGGCAGATCAGGCAACTATAGAAGGTGGAGAAACTTTAGAGATTGAAGAATTTACCTTGACTGTAAAAATTGAGGTACTTGCCAATGTAGAGAATAACTAAAAAGTATCGCTTTTTAGCCATTAATATATACATTTACTGGAAGGTCAAAGCACGAGCTATTGGCCTTCCAGTTTTTTTATGTCTCAAATTATGTTTGCTTTACAAAACCGTGCATTAATTATCAGCGTTGCTTATAGCATTTTGGGCAGTTACTCAGATGCTGAAGATGTGGCGCAAGATGTCACCGAAAAATGGTTGCAACTGGACACTACACATGTCACCAATCAAAAAAACTACCTCATCAGGCTTACTGTAAACCACTGCCTCAACCACCAACAACGCCAACAAAGGTTACAATACAAAGGGCAATGGTTGCCCGAACCAGTAAATAATGCTCTGTTAGAAACCAGTCAAACATTTGAATTACAAGACTTACTCAGCTACGAGCTTGCTACTCAACTTTCCCGCCTTAGTCCTTACGAAAGGGCTGCTTTTATCTTGAAAGAAGCTTTCGAATTGAATCACCATGAAATAGCCGAAATTATTGACAAAACCCCTGACAATACCCGACAGATATTTAGCCGGGCAAAGGCTAAAGTTAACCAATATAAAGCCCCCGTTGCTGCCTCAGTAACCGATAAAAACAAGGCGCTTCAATTTGCTTTGCATATCCAACAAGGTGACTTAGAACAATTGATTGCGCTTTTTAAAGATGACATTCAGGTATTTTCTGATGGGGGTGGCAAAGTTACCGCAGCCAGAGTGCCCATTATTGGCGCCCAAAAAGTGGCAAACTTTTATATCAAACTTGGTAAAAATGCCCCTGACAACACCAGAGTGGTGTATGATACTGTTTTGGGACACCCCGCATTGTTGCTGTATCGGGCAAGCCAACTGACTGGCGTGGTTATACTGAGTATTCACCAAGGCAAAATACGGCGCATTTATAGCGTGCTCAACCCTGATAAATTGACCAAAGTAATTTAACTGCCTCTCTCCTACCCAAAAAAATACACGAAAGCTGTCACACATCATACAACTTGTTTGTCTTATGTCAAATTGTTTGAAAAATACTCAAAGACAAAACGTATGAGACTCAAAACCAACACCCTGCATTATGTTTCGGGCATTACCCTCAGTATTTTTATTGGTGTACACTTACTCAACCACCTTACTGCATTAGCAGGAGCAGCAGTGCATGTCAAAGTAATGCACCTACTACGGCAAGTATACCGCCAGCCGATTATTGAGGTATTTTTACTAACGATAGTAGCCATACAAATAGCCAGTGGTATACAATTGGTGTGGCGCAAACGCAAAGAAAAGAGTACATTTTATGATAAACTGCAATGGTACAGTGGTTTGTACCTGGCTTTTTTTCTGATCGTACATACTCTAGCCACAGTATGGCAAGGCAGGCAAGTGCTCCAGCTAGACACTAATTTTTACTATGCAGCCATTGTAGTTAACAGCATTCCAGTTGCCTTATTTTTTATGCCTTATTATTTGCTTGCGGTTATGAGCGTATTTGGGCATACTGCCGCTGTGCATTACAAAAAAACATCGGGCAAAAACCTTATAAATGCTCAAAAACAAGCCCGGTTCATCTTAATCACAGGTTTTGTAATAGGTGTGTTGATTTTAATAAGCCTTCAGGAGTCTTATCAAGGCATTCGTATTCCGGCTGAATACCAAAAAGCCATTCAGTTTTAGACAAGCAAAGTGAAAACTATAAACCCCCACACTACAATAGAGTAATGTGGGGGTTTAACTATAAAAAAAGGTGAAACCAGCGGCTCACCTATGATGCTCAATTTCTTGAGTAAGGCAATTTTAAAAGGTCTTACTGATCTTTTTTCTTTTCTTCAAACTCTTTTTTAATTGCTTCGATATCTACCTTTTTGATGGTAGGTTTAGTTGATTGGTGTTTCATAACCGCCTTACGGTTATTTGCGCGGGCACGGTTTGTACGTCCCTTGCGCTCTAATCTGGTCACTGCCATTGTTCTATCTCCGTTCTGATTCTACAAAAAATTTCATGCGAAATTAAGCCTTTATTTTTCAATCTACAAATTGATGTCTGGTTTTAGCACATATCAACAAAAAAAATCCTTAGCTTTGTAGCTTATTCCAATAAATAAGTAATGTTTTATTATTTGTGTGTCAACATAGCTACAAGCAATTAGTTGTGACCAACAAGTAACGACAAATGGTTAATAGTCAGCATTTTGCCTACACTTGCCAATCCAAAACTAAGTACACTGTAAATTAAGTAAGTTGTTATTTAGTTCGAGTTTATTTTGTTTGCTGGCGATCTTTACAAATAGAGCATAGCCAAAGCTACGCGATTTTTGTAAAGAGAAGTCAGAGGGCAAAAGAAGCCGAAAAAAGCATAAGATATTTATTTTACAGTGTACTAAGGAATAGTACCAAAATAAATTTACATTTTTAACGTCATATTTCGCTGACAGAATTCGTTAAAAAAACTTGCCGTAGCGCTGCTATGCCGCGTTTTTTTGCCTCTTCTGCCAACAAAATATTTTGGCGTTACTATAGAACTTTATTTTTACACCATTCCTAAGGAATGGTGAGAAATTAAATTGCTATTCTTGAGGTAGATGTTTTGTTTTGAGACGAGGCTATTTTTTGCGCCCATAGCAGCGCTACGGGCAAAAACCGATGGCTACAGCTATGCTGTGCCGAGCTCTGCCAAAGGCTAAAAATAACGAAGTATCAAGGCGAAAAATCACCTCTCAGAGTGTAAATTTATTTTTGAACAATTCCTAAGCTTGTTTGAACACAATAATTAAACAAAGCCCAATACTCAAATAAGAGTTAATCAATAAAAAAAGCCAACATACAGAAATGAAAGCTCAAAAACCCAGCCTTCCTAAAGGCACCCGCGATTTTGGTCCGGAGGTAATGGCAAAGCGTAACTACATATTAGATACGATCAAATCTACCTTTCAGAAATTTGGTTTTGCCCCTCTCGAAACCCCTTCTATAGAAAAGTTGAGCGTACTTACCGGGAAATACGGCGACGAAGGTGACCAATTGATTTTTAAGATTTTAAACTCTGGTGATTATCTTGGAAAAGTAACCCAGGATGACATCGATGAAGGGGCTAAGCATCTTACCCCAAAAATCGCTGACAAAGCCCTTCGTTATGACCTTACTGTTCCTTTTGCCCGCTTTGTAGTCATGCATCGCGACAAGCTGGCTTTTCCTTTCAAGCGTTACCAAATACAACCTGTATGGCGTGGCGATCGCCCCCAAAAAGGACGTTACCGTGAGTTTTATCAGTGTGATGCCGATGTAGTAGGTACTGACTCTTTGATCTGTGAAGCTGAGATCATTATCATGATCAATGAGGTGTTACCTAAGCTTGGAATCGATGATTTTTCGTTGAAAATAAACAACCGAAAGGTTCTCACGGGCATTGCTCAGGTAATAGGACACGAAGAACGCATTGGAGATATTTGTGTAGCTATAGATAAACTGGATAAAATAGGTAAAGACAAAGTAATAGAAGAGCTTGCCACCCGTGGTATAGATGGTGCTGCTATAGAAAAGCTCCACCCGTTTTTCGACATCAAGGGAAGTATTACCGAAAAGATAGCCAAACTTAGGGCCATTTTTGCCGATAAAGCTCCTGCTGGGCTGCAAGGTTTAGATGAGGTAGAGCAAGTACTAAACTATATAAAAACCATGACCCAGTCGGCTGAACCTGAAAAAGACTTTAGCCTTGATTTTGACATTACCCTTGCCAGAGGCTTGAGTTATTATACGGGGGCTATTTTTGAGGTAAAAGTAAACAATGTTCAGATTGGAAGTATTAGTGGTGGGGGTCGTTACGACGACCTTACAGGTACTTTTGGCCTTTCAGGAGTATCAGGAGTAGGGTTTTCGTTTGGGGTAGATCGTATTTATGACGTAATGGATGAACTCAACCTGTTTCCAGCAAATACCCACGCTTCGGTACAGGTGATGTTTACCAACTTTGACCCCAAGGCTGAGGCTTATACTTTGCCTTTTTTGCCACGTTTTAGAAACAGAGGAATTAGTTGTGAGATATTTCCGGATGCGGCAAAGCTGAATAAACAATTTAAATATGCCAACCGTAAGTCTATTCCTTATGTGGTGATTGTGGGCGAAGAAGAAATGAAAAGTGGCAAGCTTACTTTGAAAAACATGGATTCTGGCGAGCAAGAAGCTTTGACTGTAGATGAGATCATTGAAAAGTTGAAGCCTATCCAGAAAGTGGTATAAAGATAGAAATACATAAGTAACGTGTGTTTCAACACTGTTACTTATGTATCAGTTTATTCATCATTTGCTCTTGAAGCTCTACCAAAAGTAGATGACTCGACTTAATTACTTTTACATCAGAAGCTAAATCAAATAAGCGGTTATTCTCTATATTTGATTTAGTTTGTAATACAATTTTTAATTGATAACCTTTTCCTTTGCAGGCTTTTTCCAGCTTTTCAATTGCATCTTCTAAACTCTCTGATTTTGTCTGAATCTTGATAGGAACGGGTTTATCATTAAAGTGATTTTTAAGAAAACCATCAATCCCTAAGTTTCTTTGTACAGGTATAGCATCTATACTTTTTAAAAGGTTAAGCTCTTCTTCTGTTTTTTCTATATAACTTTTTGCTCCCTTTTTCAACAACGCTGAATCAGTAATTAACATATCCTGTAACCTTTGGTTAGCCAGACTAATGGCTTCCTCCGAACTATCAATGCCTATAAAATTTCGTTCTAGGCTTTTAGCTGCCACACAAGTAGTTCCACTTCCACAAAAAGGATCTACTATTAAATCCCCTTTATTACTTCCTACGTTTAATATTTGTTTTAATAATAATACAGGTTTTTGGGTGGGATACCCAACTCTCTCTTTAGCCTTTGGATTCAAATAAGGAATTTCCCAAACATCTGATAAAGGTACCCCTTTCTTTTCTTTGCCTAATATAACCTTACCACTGTCATCTGTTTTATATACAGACTTCCCATTAGCTGTTTTCTTTCTCTCCTGTAAAATCTGATCAACATTGGTACTTGGGGCATAGTCGGTATAATATTGATTAAACTTAAACTCTTTAGTTTTTGAATAAAAATAAATATTCTGATGAGCGTTTAGCAAACCTTTTTTAGAGTTTGACCACCTTTTGTAACTCCATATAATTTCACTTCTAAAGTTTTTTACCCCAAAAACCTTGTCTAATACTGTTCTTATATGATGAGACACTGTTTTGTCACAATGCAAAAAAACACTTCCTGAGTTTTTAAGCACCCTTCGACTTTCTATTAGACACCCTTCTATTAAAACTAAATAACTATCTAAAGACTTCCAATGATCACTAAACTGATACTTTTTGCTACCATCTCTATTAGTTAATGTGTGATTCTTCTGAGTAAAAAAGGGAGGATCAAAATAAACTAAATCTACCGAATCAGCCTCTAGTTTTCTTAAAATCTCTATACAATGCCCTTGATATAATTTATTTACTTCCATTTTCTGGCATTCGTTTATTTGCAATATTTATCAATATACTTTTTAAATCATAGCCTGTATGCTCCCGAACAAAACTCCAGGCATCATCACCCACATAATACGTTCCTCCAACACCTGTATACAAAGTTTTTAAAGTTGCCTGTATTTTTTGTGCTTGTAATCTTTGAGGGTAATAAAACATAATGCGAACTGGTATATACCCCTGACTTTTGACTACCTGTATTCTAGTATGTTCTTTGGTAATATGATCACCATCTGTAGTGGCATCCCTCCACTTAATCTCAAAGGCATATTGTCCATCTACAAAGTCTATTTCAAAATTTTTAGGCTTTTTACCTTGAGTATTTTTCACAAATCTTTTACCACCTTTAAGATTATTAAACTTCAAACATATTGAAGTTGCTTCTTCGAGAAAAGAACCTGCATATTTATATAAAAAACGACCTGTATTTTGATATTCATCTATCAACCTCCCTTCTTGTCTAGCAATGCCTAACACACGATATATTAAATAATGTGAATTATCATCGTTTATCATTTCTTGCTTACGCTTCAAAACTTTAAGTTGCAGATTAGCGGCATATTCTTCTGCAAGCAATTCAATTTTTTGAGTTAATAAGCTCGTTGCCTGACCTGAAGTTATAGACCCTAATACCTCATTATCAAAATGAATACTAATAGCTGTTTTTAGCTCTTCTTTGCTTTTACCAACGACCTCCTCGATACCTATTTTTTTACAATACTCTATAAGTTCTGCTTTATTTAACTGTTCTATTCTAAACATAGTTGATTATATAGATAAGTTTGATAAAAATATTTATAATCCCTCTCCTCTATTGTTGTACAATGCCACATAGGTTTCTTATTTTTGCATTGTACTCATTAAACATCCATCAACCGTTCAACAGCGCATCTGATTACAAAGACTCTCACAATAACCTTTTATATAGGATGAGTGTCATTTGTGCTTTGTAAACAGAAAAAAATTTCAATATAGCAAAAATCAGATTAAGTAACAAAAAATCAAATTAAACGTTCTTCTGATTAGTATAACTATTGTAAAAAATAGCTTGAAACACTCAAAAATTGATTATTTATTAAACACTACTAAGTAATTTTTTTCAAAAACTAAACTATTAAAAAGCCATGATTTCTGCGATCATATTCTCACTATTATTAAACATAAACACCAGTAGTGACCACCTACTGGAAACCTACCACGTAGTACACGTCAAAGGCAAGATTCAAAACGTAAGCACAAAAAAATACTTACGCCGTGGTATGAAGATCAAATCTTCAGACAATTTAAAACTAAGCAAAGGAGCCAAAGCAGTAATGATTGGTAGCCGTCGTGGACGCTTTATTTTAACTACCAAACGTGCCAAGAAAAAAGGCACCGAATTTTATGCTTTTGTCAAAGATGTGGTATCGCCTCTTAAGAAAAACGCCAAAGCAAGTACGCGTGGCGCTGAAGACACCGATGTAGAAAGTTTGAAAGGTTATTTTGGTGACACTGATTTTGCCATTATTGGTAAAAAAGTAGCGTTTAATGTAAACTTGTCAAATTACCCATTGAGCAAAACCAAATTTTTGGTTTGTCGTTATGTGTACAATGGCAAGGCTATCAACAAAAAACTACCTTATCAAGGCAACACAGTTACTTTTGATAAAAGTAGAATTTTCACTAAAAATGGGGTTAAAATAAGCCCGGATGAAGTAGAGCAAATTGAGATTTACTACTTTGACAAAAGCAATCGTTCTTCAAGAAAAGAAGCCGCTTTTAATGTGGTTTTTGTTGATTCAGATGAATTAAAAAATGAGCTTACCGAGTTGTTAGCCATTTATAACAAAGACAAAAACCTGAACGACAACGCCAAATATACCCATGTATACACTTATGTAAGGGATGTACACGGTAAATACTTTGACGAAAAGGTATTTAAAAAATGGTTAAAAGCCAATGGCTTTATCTCATCTACTGATGTAAAATTTAAGCCTCAAAAATCAGAAAAATAGGTGTTTAACCATATCATACACTTTTTTGCTCTAAACATTGGTTGAAAGTTTATCATAACCCACCACCATCAAATTTATAGCATTATAATTGTAAAAAAGTAGCCAGACAGTTCACATTGCCTGGCTATTTTTTTACCATTAGATGAAGGTAAGATCTAACTCAGGCTTATAATTTAACCTGATTTCGTTTTTTTCGAGAAACTCAGCGTTTTTCCATTAAACACCCCCTCTCTATGGCGTTCAAAATCAATAAGAAAAAAGTACTGCGCGTATCAGCATTGAGCTTTTCTAATGCATTGCTGATGATGTGGCTAACATTTACGTTATTGAGCTATCCTTATGTATTCTTTGATGAGTTCCCGCTCATTCGTTATTCATCGGCGGTAAAAAACCTCATACTTAAATGGGAAAAACCACCCAACCCTGATCGATTTGCCTTTATAAATATTGCCTGGGACAAGGCTTTGATTGATAAAAACGACAGTGAAGGGTTTCCGATTGGTTATCAACCCATTACCGACCGCGAAAAGCTTGCTCAGTTTTTTACTATTCTCAGCAAAAAACCCAACTACAAATTTATGGTATGCGACATAGAATTTAAAGACTCTACTGAATATGACTCGACTATGTTGGCTGCCATCAAAAAACTCCCCCGAATGGCGGTATCTTATCATCGCGACGACAACGACAAACCTGTGCATCCAGATGTAAAAATACCCAAGAGTAAATTATCGCTGTCTGATTTAGAGAAAACATCTCAAAAAGCAGTTAAATTCAAGCTTTTTCATAACGATTCGCTTAAGTCTACCCCACTCATTATGTATGAAGGTATACACCCTGGCGAAAAGTTTGAAAAAAATACCTTTTATTACTCTTTAGGTGGACGCCCTATCTTTAATTCTTTCATCATCGACTACCGCATTCGTCCTTATGGTTTTAGCGGCGATGCTCAGGTAAACGACAGCACTCATAACAAAAAAGGAAAGGCAAAAGCAAAACCTGTACAGTATAGCAAGATATACCTGGGAGAGTTGCTTGCTTTGCTTGAAACCGATGACGATGGTAATGTTGTAAGTGCCGATGGGGTACATGAGTTTGTCAAAGATCGTATTGTATTTATTGGCGATTTTACGCTCACCAATGGCAACGATATACACGAAACAATTTACGGTGACACACAAGGTCCTCTGATTTTATTAAATGCTTTTTTGGCACTCGAAAACCGAGATAATCAAATTAAAGCAGGTTTTGTAATTTATTTGTTGTTAGCTTACTGGTTCATATCCTTTATTACTTTTTATTATAGAACCATTTATGGCAAGTGGATACAAAAACTGACCAGAAAGAGTGATGCAGGCAGTTTTTTGGCTTCAATGACTGTATTTGCTTCTTATTTTATGGTTATTTCAATTGTTTCCTTCTTTTTGTTCAATATTCACGTAGGAACCATTATTCTGGCATTTTATATGAACTTGATCGAAAAGGGTAAAAACCTCTTCAATAATAAATTTTCGCCTAAACAAGAAGAAGAAAAAGCAGTTTAGCAGAAAATTTATATATTTGTTAAATGTAACCTTTGGTAATTAAGCCAACCAAATTATTTTTAGTAAACAATTCTTATTACAGCATAGATCAAAACCTCACAACAAATGGAAAATTTAACCATAGAGGCTACTGAGTATAAACCGCGCATTGATTTTGATGCAAACTCTGGCGTATTAGAAGTTTCGAAAAACTCTTACGGAGAGTATACATTAGAATTTTTTAAGCCGGTATTCGAATGGCTCAAAGAATATACTCAGGAAGAAGGCAGAAAAATCGAGTTAAATTTTAAAATGACTTACTTTAATACCAGTACGTCACGCCGTTTTTTGGAGATACTCAACATATTGGAAGATTATTACGAAAACAAGGGTGGAGAAGTAAAAGTGAACTGGTACTATGATGAAAACGACATGGACATGCTGGAACAAGGAGAAGACTATCTAGAGGATGTGAGCCTACCTCTAAACTTGATTCCTTTATAGGCATTACGTGATTTTTTATTAAAAAAAGGAGGCATTCGGCTTATACCAAATACCTCCTTTTTTAATTTTGCTGTATACAAGCTTTCGCTACACTACATCATATTTTTTAACTCTGAACCTAACAAATATATAGGAGATAAAAAAGACAATAATGACCACTGCAGCCACGGTCAAGAGTCTATATTCAGTAATCTCTCCTTTCAAAGCACGGTTCATACGCCACATTTTAAGTACCACAAATACCAAAAACATATTGAGTACTCCTATAAAAGTCATCAACCAGGTATCCATTACAGCATAGTAATGATCGCGTGACTCTTCGTCTTTCAACCAAAAATCTGAATTTGGGGTAAAAGTTTTGAGCGCCTGCCTGGGCAATGCATGAAAGAGGTTTTTGAGTGCTACTGCCAAACCATTTAATAACAATATAAAACCTGTACCTACCCAAAATACCATGTTAGAAGTAGTAGACAATGCGGGCTTTTGGTTGGCGTCGAAATAGATGACCAGTCCCTTTGAATATAAATTAAGGTCATAGTACATCCCCAATAAAGCCATAAAGAAAAAAATGATTGTAAGTATTCTTACAATACTAAATACCTTTGCCATAGAATTAAATCATTCAGTTGTATATCTTTGTTTTAATTTGAGCCTTTTTTTCAATTATCTTATCCCACTTGCGTGTAAATCAGCATATTCTCCATTCTCCTGTAAAAGTAATTCAGCGTGAGTTCCACGCTCTACAATGTGCCCTTCTCTCACCACTAATATTTCATCTGCATTCTGAATGGTGCTCAAACGGTGAGCAATCACTAAAGATGTTCGGTTTTGCATCAGATTATTGATGGCGTCTTGTACCAATTGCTCTGTTTTAGGATCCATCGCCGCAGTAGCTTCATCTAATAACAGAATAGAAGGGTTTTTAAGTACCGCCCTTGCAATCGTAATTCGTTGCCGCTGTCCACCCGACAACTTATCACCCCTATCTCCTACCAAAGTTTGATAGCCCTGAGGCTTTTCTACAATAAAGTCGTGGGCATTGGCTATTTTTGCCGCCCTTTCTACTTGTGCATAGGTAGCATCTTCTACCGAAAAAGCAATGTTATTGAATATAGTATCATTGAACAGTACCGCTTCCTGACTTACAATGCCAATGTGTTGCAATACCGAACCTAATCGATAATCCTGTAGGTTTTCACCATCAATATAAATTCCACCTTTTTGTATATCATAAAAGCGAGGAATCAAATCGGCAATGGTAGACTTGCCACTTCCGGTTTTGCCTACCAAGGCTACAGTTTTACCCTTTTCCAGTTTAAAATTAATCCCTTGGAGAACCCAATCTTCTTCGTAGCGAAAGTGTACATCTTTGAACTCAATCTCGCTTTTAAACTCTTTTAATTCCAGTGCATTTTCCTTGTCGTTAATTTTCACCGCTTCATCCAGAATATTAAAAATACGATTGCCTGCTGCCAAACCTACCTGTACACCACTTGAAGCTACAGTTAGCCCTTTTGCGGGACGCATTACTTGCGAGAATAAAATAATATAAGTAATAAACTCGGTAGGCTGCAATAAAGGTTGTTCTCGTAGAATAAGGCTACCACCGTACAATAATATACCTACAACTACCAAAGCTCCGGTAGCCTCTGATATAGGTGATGCCATTTCGCGGGTACGAGCCATTGCGCGTACTACATCGCCGTAATGTTTATTTTCTTGGTCAAACTTGCTCCTTATATAACTAATCGCATTAAAGCCTTTGATTACCCTTAAGCCACCGAGTGTTTCATCCAGAATACTCATAATCACTGCCTGAGACTCTTGCAGTGAGTAAGATTGTTTTTTGAGCTTGTTGTTCAGAAAAGCAATAATGGTAGCAGATACAGGCAAAAATACCAGTGTAAACAAAGTGAGTGGTACCGAAATATAAAATAGCACAATGAAGAAGCTTACTAGTTGTATGGGGTGTTTGAAAAGTAGCTCTAAGCTATGAATTACCGCCCACTCCAGGTAGTTGGCATCACTGGTAATACGCGACATTAAATCGCCTTTCTTTTGGTCAGAAAAATAGCCCAGATGTAAAGAGGTTACTTTCTCAAAAAAAGTAGCCCTTACATTTTCTATCACCCTTGCCCGCATATACTCTTTTACCCTTATAGATAAATAAAGGAATATATTGGATAAGAAAATAGACGCAAGAAATATAATGCAAACAAATATCAAGGCTGAGTAGGCGCCTTCGGTAAATACCAGTTTTTTGAAAAAATAATTAAAATAATCGAGTAAGTATTGAAATGCTTTGCTCAGTTCAAAAACTGGTTCTTTTGGAACTTCTTTCACTTCTGCTTTACCAAATAGTACTTTTAACAGGGGAATTAAGAGGGTAAAGTTAAGTACCCCAAATATGGTGGCAAATATGGAGTATATAAAGTAAGGAATAGCATATTTGCTCAGCGGCTGAGCAAATGAAAGTATTCTAAAAAAAGTTTTCATTCAGGTGTATTTAAATAATGGTCACTTTTGTAGATAATGCCCAATAAAGCCGCAAAGTTAGCGCTTTTGTTAAAAAAACAGTAATCTCTGATAACAATTTGACAAAGGGTCGTTTATGAGCTCTTTAAGCAACCAATATTTTTCTACATTTGTTCTTTATCAAAGCATACATTTTTAAGTATATTATATATGCATATTTTACAAATCTGTAATGGCAGGGTGCCTGTGCAAAAATACGGTGGTACTGAACGAGTAGTATGGTGGTTGAGTAAAGAGTTGCACAAAAGGGGGCATCAAATCACTTTATTGGTGCCTGAGGGGTCAAATGCAGGCTTTGCCAAAGTACTTACTTACAACCCTGCGCTAAGCATTGACCAACAAATACCCGAAGAAGTAGATATAGTACATGCCCACCTTCCTATTACTCAGCCATTGAGTAAGCCTTATGTAGTAACCATGCATGGCAATAGTGGTCCTGGTGAAAACTATGATATCCATACTATTTTTGTATCACATAATCACGCACAACGCCATCAGGCAGAAGCCTTTGTATACAATGGGTTGGGGTTAGACGACTACGGAACCATTACATTAAATGCGTCGAGGCAACACTTGCTTTTTTTGGGGCAAGACAGAAAAGAGAAGAACTTGAAAGGATGCCAATATATAGCCAATAAAACTGGAGAAACATTGGTAGCAGGGGGAGCAGAAAAGAAAAAACCTTTGTTGAGTTTTCAAAAAGACAATACTATATACAAAGGAATGGTAGGAGGCGAAGATAAGCTTGAACTGTTGCGACATAGCAAAGCTTTGTTATTTCCAGTGCTCTGGGATGAACCTTTTGGTTTGGCTATGACCGAAAGCTTGTATTTTGGTGCTCCTGTATTTGGCACTTGCTATGGGTCGTTACCCGAAATTATCACTAAAGAAGTGGGCTTTTTATCTAATAGTAAGGAGGAGTTGGTGGCTGCCGTTCAAAACTTGCAGGACTTTGACGCTCAAGCCTGCCACGAATATGTTTGCGACAATTTTTCGGCAAAACAAATGACAGACAAGTACTTGATGTACTATGAGAAGGTTCTAAACGGTGAAAGTATCAACGCCGCCAGACCTCAATCAACGCTCACCAAAAAATTTAAGCGGTATAAATTTTAAACTATCAATATGAATGCTTTAGTTTTAATGACTGATTTTGGGCTACGCGACCGATTTGTGGCCAGCATGAAAGGGGTGGCTTTAGGAATAAACCCTGCGTTGCCTATCATAGATCTTACGCACGAAATTGCTCCTTTTAATATTTGGGAAGCTAGTCAAACACTGGCACACACTATTCCTTACTGGAGTCCCGGAACTGTATTTGTGGCAGTAATTGACCCAGGAGTAGGTACTCAACGCCGTTCGGTAGTGGCGCTTACCAATAACGATCACCTGATTGTCACCCCAGACAATGGCACCCTTACTCTGGTAGCTCAAGAGCAAGGCATTAAAAACGTATACCTTATTGACGAAGCAATACACCGACGTCCTGGTTCTGACTCTTTCCATACGTTTCATGGCAGAGATGTATATGTGTATGTGGGGGCACTACTTGCCAGTGGTAAACTAAAGCTCGATGATGTAGGAAAAAAACACACAAAACCTTTGACCCAACTACACATACCCGAAGCTGAAATATTGCCTGATGCAGGGCTAAAAGGAATCATTACTAAGACAGAGCACCCTTATGGCAATATTGTTACTAATATACCTTATTCATGGATAGATGCTTTGGGAGCGAGTGTAGATCAAAAATCTATGCTTCAGGTAAGGATTTGGCACAAAGAAACACCTGTATTTGCCGAAACGCTTGGAATAGTAAAAAGCTTTGGGTTTAAAAGTGCTGGAACTCCTTTGTTATACCAAGATTCACAGGGTAATCTGGGGCTGGCAATCAACCAAGGGAATTTTGCCAAGGTATATGGTATAGGGTCAGGCACCGATTGGCGCATAACAACACATCAGATAACCACTGATTCTTAAACAACTTTTTTCTTCTTTTTTGCTTGTTGGCTTTGCTATCAAATATTAATCGATGTTAATCAAGTATTTTGTATTTACCATGGCATATTTGTTGTGAAATGATATACACATCTCAACAGGAGATCATGACCCCTTGCCACTATATTACGTAACTATTAAAAAGGCATAGTAAGATTAAGGCTTAATGAGACAAACAGCATCTATGATAAATGCATCAAATAAATTATACTCTCCAACAGCGTACCTAGAACTGAAAGGTACGCTGGACCTTAGCAAGGAATATTTCTACTCAGATTGGTTATCTGTAGCAAACACAACTAAAAACCATCAGTTGATTGCCTCTAACCTTGTCAATATTTTTTCTGAGCACTTGAAAAACAATGATGCAGCTAGTGTTACCGGGCAAGACGATGTACCTCCTTATTTATTGTACAGTGATGGTATTCGTTTTGAAGCCATCAAAGACCGGTTTTACCCCAGTCCTGACTTGTTTATTACCCAATATCCTGATGAAGACTGTCCGGTGGGCTTTAAACGAGAGCCGTTGCTTGCGGTAGAAGTGTTATCTAAAATTACTGATGAGTTTGACCGTCATTGTAAGCTCAAAAAATACATGCAAGTGCCCACCCTACAAGTATACTTAATGGTATCTCAATACACCTTCAGGGTAGAGTTGTATACACGTAGTCAAACATCTGCCCCTTGGGGGTACGAAAATTTTGACACCTTGGAAAGCCTGGTATCTATTCCTTTGATAAACCTCGAAACTACCGTGGCAGAAATATACCACAACACAGGTATTGTGCCCAAGGCTTTTCCTCCTCCTAAAAAATAAGCACATATTTGCTCAAGTTCTATACTCTTCATTTCCCTGTTGCCTTCGTTGTTGAGAATATATCTAAGAATCTTGGATGCTTTTTCCAAAATAATTTGAAATGTTTTGTATATTTAAGAATGGTAATTGCTATACCTGATTTGAAAAGAGGCAAACATCAATCATATTAACTCGCGTGACTGAAAGTAAATATTTTATTCTATCCAATGACTTTCGGTTTTACATCCAAATTTTTTAAGGTCTTCTAAGATTTTTTACCCCTATGAAATTAGATGTCAGATTTATAAAATCGGTACTCACTATTTATGATGAACTAGTAACCAATGGAATTTCTTTGGTATACCTGGGTGAATTTAGTCATCAAATTACCAAAATGTTTACTTCTATGGCAGAAGATGACATGGACAAAAACCAAGAAGAACTGTCGGTCAAGCGTAAAGTGTATCATGTAATGGTAGAAACCTTACAAAACATGAATAAACACTCTGACGAAATTGCCGAGCAAGGCTCTATAGGAAAAGGGTTGTTTATGATTGGTAAAAAAGATGATACATATTATGTAATCACCTCGAATAAGGTATCGAGAGAAAAACAACCGATTCTTGAAGATATGCTCCAGCGTATTAATGCAGCAAGCAAAACGGAGCTCAAAGAAATGTACCGCAAGCAAATCAAAGAAGGTAAATTGTCTACCAAAGGAGGGGCTGGCTTAGGCTTGATTGACATTGCCCGGAAAACTACTGGAAAACATGATTATCACTTTTTGCCCCATGACGACAACAATTCTTTTTTTATTCTGAAAGTAGAAATAAACACCGGGAAAATCAGAAAAGAGATAGAAGAGTTTCATGCTTTACAGAAAAAGAAACCAAAAAACTAACTCACAGTTTACTCCGTCAGATGGTTAATTGTTGACATAACACAAGAATCAATGATTAACTATCTGTGGCTAAAAAGGCAACTCATTTTCACAATCCCACACAAAATCTTTGTTGCAGGCATTGGCAAACAAGCTGTACAAATACTCGCCTTTGCTGGCAAGCACATAATACCAGTTAAACTGAAATACCTCTCCCATTTTACGCATAAAAATATCATAGCTGCCTGCTTCTACTCTAAATACCTCTTTGAATTTGTCTATTGATTTAACATCACACAATATAGGTTTACTCATCTTCTTTCACTCTTAGTGATTACACGTTTTTTAGTTCAATTACTGTTGTATATCCCCCTTTTTTTTAGCCAAAATACCATTGCGAAACAGGTGTTAAAAGGGTGTTAAAGCCTCAAGGCTGATGGTATGGCTTTAATTCTTCTCCGTATTTTAGTATTGTAAAACTACTAGAAACACGAAATCATGGATATGCGCACTTCCCTCATTTTTATCTTGCTTGCAGGTTGGTTTTTGAACGCCTGTGCTCCTCAACAAAAAAAAAACACCTCCCAGGAAAAAGCCAATAACGCGCCTGAAAAAAACAGCCTATCACTTACCAAGGAGCAAAAGATAGTCAATACGGTGATTGCTCAACATGGGGGTGATTTGTACAAAAAAGCCCAGGTATCGTTCGACTTCCGAGACATTCATTACACCTATAAACGTAACGGAGGAAAGTATCAATACGAGCGTAGTTTCAAACATGATTCACTGGGTCAGGTGCATGATGTGTTAACAAATGAAGGGTTTACAAGAAGAGTAGAAGGCAAGGAAGTGGCAGTGAATAAAGAATGGACAAATAAATATTCAAATTCTATCAACTCAGTGGTGTACTTTATGTTTTTGCCTTTTAATTTAAACGACAATGCAGTAATAAAAAAATATATGGGCGAAACCACCATCAAAGGGCAACCTTACCACCAAATACAGGTCACATTTAAACAAGAGGGAGGAGGAGAAGACCACTCGGATGTATATATGTATTGGATGCACAAAGAAAAAAACACGATGGATTACTTTGCTTACTCTTATGAGATACATGAGGGGGGAGTAAGGTTTAGAGCTGCTTATAACCCACGTACTATTGAGGGCATTACATTTTTGGATTACGAAAATTACAAAGCAACCAAAGGTACTGACCTTAGTGAACTCACTAAAATGTATGAAGCGGGTAAACTAAAGCTGTTGTCTAAGATTGAAAATAAAAATATCAAGGTAAGCCTGATTAAATGATAAATAGTGGTTAAACTACAACAAACAATCAAACACTTGATCTTTGAAAATGAGCGCTGTTTAAAATTAGTCAAAATACTGCCCACTCCGAACTTGATTCGGAAAATCCAGCAAACAGATGAAGCTCCACGAAACCAAACACCCTCTAAATCAGATACTTACAGTTTGATTTGATGAAAATAAGCCGGGCTTGGCATTTGTACTTCAGGTTGCTTTGCTTTAATTTTTCCCTCCCTTTAACTTTCATCTTTGTTTTGGCTACGAAAAAGCCTAAATTTGCCCCCCATTGACATCGTTTATATAAAATGAATAATAAATTCGCATTCACTGCCATACTAGAACCAGCCTCTACTGGCTTTCGTGCCAAAATAGAGGAGTTACCTGCAATAACTACCACAGGACCTAAAATAGCGGGTATAAAAAAAGAGTTGCTCAAAAAATTGGCAACTCATCAAAATATTAGTCAAGATCAAATTATGCTTACCATTTCGGTGAGGGTAGAGATTGATTAGTAATAATACCCCTCCCTCCTATCTTTTTTTGATCAACCCAAAACACGTAAAATAACACTTGATGCAAGCCATAGTCCAAAACAAGCGTTTTTTGTACCTGGTTATAGGTATTATTGTGCTCAATTTATTTATCAATAACTGGTCTATCTCTTTTTGGGATCAGGATGAATCGGCTTATGCCGGATTTGCCCACAATATGCGAAAAACCAGCAATTGGGTTGTACCTGAGTTTGATTGGTCGGAACCTCACCGAAAAACACCGCTTCACTTTTGGGCAATCGCCGGATCATTTTGGTTGTTTGGCGAAAATGAATTTGCCACACGTTTTTCCAGTGTACTTGCCCTATTATTGGCAGGCTACATGCTGTTTGCCTTGGGCAAAAACCTATTTGGGCGCGAAACCTCACTACTGGCTGCGATCTTAATGCTGTCGTCTTTGTTTCTGCCTAGCCTTGCCAAAATAGGAGTTACCGATGCTACCCTGATGTTTTTTGAAACTGGGGCTGCTCTTGCCCTGCTCAATTTTATGCATCGTCCTGCCTGGAAATGGACTTTGCTGCTTTGGCTGATGGTAAGCGGGGGCATTATGGTTAAAGGTCCTCCAGTGCTTATTTTAGTATTTGGCATGATAGGCATGCTCTTCATATTTCATCCAAAGCGTTGGCGGCTGGTACACCTACACCCCTGGATTTTTGTACCACTTACGCTGGTTCCTTTGTATGTATGGGGGCAAGCTGCCTGGCAAGCCGATGGGGGTAAGTTTATCACTTGGTTAATTGACTGGTATATACTCAAAAGGGTAAGCGGCAATGTATTTGGACAAACGGGTCCTCCAGGCTACTTTTTATTGGTGTTTTGCATTGCTTTTTTACCGTGGCTCATGTACTTCCCTAAGGGCTTGGAAGACTTATTTAGCCATTGGCGTAAAAGGAAAAACGACGATTATTATTGGTATATGCTTGCCTGGCTCAGTGCAGGTTGGTTTGTATATGAGTTAGTGTCCAGCAAACTGCCTTCGTATGCGTTGGGGGCTTATCCAGCGGTAGCAGTCATTATTGCCCGACAAATACTACAGGTAAAAGCGGCAGACTTTACCCAGCTCAAAGTTTTGCGGGTGGGTCTATACATTTATTTGGTATTGGCACTTATTATTTCGGCAGGGCTTGTAGCAGGCAGTATTTTGTTTTTAGATACATTAGGTGTTGTAGCAGCAGTGATACTGGCAGTGCTTTGGGGAGGCTTAAGTATTTATAACTTTATAAACTATAAAAAAGGGGCGGTAGACCTGGGGCTTAAGGGCAGTTTAGTCAGTGCATTGGGCTTTTTTCTTATTGCCTGGGGGCTGATTGTGCCTTCACTGGATACATCACGTTCAGCCACCCGACAGGTAGCCCAATTGATTGAAAAAACAACTCCAGCGAAAACCAAGGTAGTACTTGCTCACGAGTTTTTACCTTCTATGCCTTTTTACATGATTTCGGTCGATCATCCTTACCAAAAGTTAAGCCCTTATAACCACCTAAAGGGGGAGCATTTTATGCAACTCAAAAAACTATACGATGCTCAAGAGCCTATAGCCATCGTGCTCAACGAAGAGATGTATATGCAGTTTAGGGCATACATGCACCAAAAGCTTTGTTATTACTGCCCTTATAATTATAAAGAACCCACCACTTATCAGTATTACATGAACTTGTCTGACAAGGTATTTGCTCAGGTACACTCAATAGATGGTTTTATTACAGACAAAACCCGCCCAGAGAGGTATTGGGTAGTGTATAACCGGAAGTTTTAAAAAAACAGCATAAACATACAGCCCCTGATAAATACATATTTATCAGGGGCTGTATAATTCATACCACTTTGTAATTTTTATACTCACCAATGCGCCACCCAGTAAGCTTTTCTACCATCGTAAGAAATGCCACTCTTGCCGAATAGTTCTTTTTGGCAATGTCGTGGTCAAACTTCCAGTTCATACGGTCAATGCGAGCTTGCATCACTTTGGGGTGGGTACCTTTAAACACGCTCAATGAGTCAATGTTAGAGTAATCAAACTCGCTGGCTTGTCCTACAAACTGGGCTACCTCGTCATCGTTTTTCCACAGGCTATGAAAAGCCCTTTGTTTATCTTGTTGCTTGTCGGGCTCGCGCACCCAACCATAGTGATAAATGTAGGCATCAATCAATTTTACGCGCAACTTATCGTTAGGTTGTTTACGAAAACCTTGAGCATCGCGGTAAGCAAAAATATCTTTGCGATTGCGCACCACTCTTATTTCACGCCGATACCACTTGCGCGAGTCTGCCACATAATCATAAGAACCATAAAAGTGTTGGTACTTAAACAACAACCCATCTATTTTGGGGTTGTCTTTGTACTTGAGCATTGCTTGCTTTACATTGTCAAGGTATTGTTCATGTATCACTTCGTCGCCTTGGATGTAAAACGCCCAGTCGGAGTCTTCGGCAAGTGCCGCAAAAGCTTTATCGGTTTCTACAGCCAACACCCTCCCTCCTTCTCGCAGGCGATCATCCCACACGGTTTCTATAATTTTTATTTTAGGAGAATCAATAGACCGAATCAGTTCGAGTGTTTCATCTTCTGAGTCGCCTATAGCTATTACAAACTCATCGCATATAGGCAATACCGAAGTAATGGCTTCTACAATAGGGTAGTCTAACTTGACCGCATTGCGCACAAAACTAAATCCTGAAACCTTCATATAAATTACGAATTTGGGAATTACGAATTACGATTTTTTTCAATTGTGAGCGTTATAAAGCGCATACTATACTATTCATATAAATTACGAATTTGGGAATTACGAACCGATCGTAGGGAGCTCTGCGAAGCTAATTACGATTTTTTCAATTGTGAGCGTTATAAAGCGCATACTATACTATTCATATAAATTACGAATTTGGGAATTACGAACCGATCGTAGGGAGCTCTGCGAAGCTAATTACGATTTTTTCAATTGTGAGCGTTATAAAGCGCATACTATACTATTCATATAAATTACGAATTTGGGAATTACGAACCAACCGTAGGGAGCTCTGCGAAGCTAATTACGATTTTTTTCAATTGTGAGCGTTATAAAGCGCATACTATACTATTCATATAAATTACGAATTTGGGAATTACGAACCGACCGTAGGGAGCTCTGCGAAGCTAATTACGATTTTTTTCAATTGTGAGCGTTATAAAGCGCATACTATACTATTCATATAAATTACGAATTTGGGAATTACGAATGAGTAAGCCAATTCCAAGGGTATTTACGATTTTAATTACGAATTGACGCAGAAAATCAGCGTTCTATAAAATCGGTAATAGACTTGAAGAGCAGTTCAAAGCTTGAGGCTGTAGCAGCTATCGAACAAGTTAACTACGTTTTTTCCCACAACAACTACTTACAATATTCGATTACTTTTCCATCTGCTTGAGGATGATTCAGGTTGGCGGCTTGCTTAAGGTGCATACAAGCATCCTCTTTTTTGTCTGCCAACAGTTCGGCCATACCTAAAGCATACAAAGCCTTGGCAAAGCGGGCATCTAGTTGTACTGCTGTTCTAAAATCAGCAATAGCTTCTTTAAACTTTTTTTGAGTGTACAAAATATTGCCTCGGTTGTAATAGGCGTTTTTATTTTGCTTATTTCTTTTGATTACTTCATTAAAGTCCTTCAAAGCTGCATCGTAGTTTTGCAGTTGGGCATTTACTACCCCTCGGTTTAGGTACAAATCAGGCACATTATTATTCAATGGAAGGGCTTGGGTATAGTCTGCCAAAGCACCTTTTAAGTCGTTGGTTTCACGTCTTACGTTGCCTCGGTTCATAAACGCCTTATAATCTTTATCGTTTAACTTTATAGACTGGTTAAAGTCTAACAAGGCATTGTCATAATCTTTCAGGCTAAAATAAGCGGCACCTCTGGCATTAAAAGCGGCATAGCTTTGTGCATCTTTTTCTACTGCCCAATTAAAATAACGCACTGCTTCTTTAAAGTTACCTTCTTGCATAAATGTACGTCCTTTTTCTAAAAATGCCTCCGATGATTTGCTACATGCCTGACACATCAGCAGGGTAATAATAACTATGTATTTGGCTAAATTTTGCATTTATATTGTCGTGTTTGGTCTATAGCATTTGTAGTTATAAATCTCAAGCAACCAGGGTTAGGTATACTAAAGTACTACCAATGGCTATGTTATTCTTGTACTATTATTTTTCAAAAAGTTCAAGGGCTTGTACAAAAAAAGCCTTGCTGAACTCAATTGTTCGGCAAAGCTTTTAATAAATTGCTTATGAAAAAAATATTTTTAAATTTTTCGAGCGTAATGGCTTATTGAATTTTAACACAAAGCCACCTACACATCCAACAACTCTACATTATCAACCTCCTTCTCCCTTAGAGATAGAGTCACGCATATCGGTATCGGCTTCTATGTTTTTCATTCGGTAGTAATCCATAATACCTAAATTACCATTGTTGAATGCCGACGAAATAGCTTTAGGAATCTCTGCTTCGGCTTCAATTACTTTGGCGCGGGCTTCCTGGGCTTTAGCAATCATTTCCTGCTCGTTGGCTACCGCCATTGCCCGTCGCTCTTCGGCTTTGGCGTTGGCAATTTTCAGATCTGCTTGGGCTTGTTCAGTTTGTAACTTTGCCCCAATGTTTTCTCCTATATCTATATCGGCAATATCAATAGATAAAATCTCAAAAGCACTACCTGCATCTAAGCCCTTTGCTAATACTAGTTTTGATATACCGTCTGGATTTTCAAGTACTTCTTTGTGGTTGCCCGAAGAACCAATAGAGGTTACGATACCTTCGCCTACCCTGGCTATAATGGTGTCTTCACCAGCTCCTCCTACCAATTGGGCAATGTTGGTTCTTACGGTTACCCTGGCTTTGGCAATCAATTGAATCCCATCTTGCGACACAGCTGCCACTGGTGGAGTATTGATTACTTTAGGTGTTACAGAGGTTTGTACAGCTTCAAATACATTACGACCAGCCAGGTCAATGGCTGTAGCTTGCTTAAACGAAAGCTGAATATTAGCTTTGTTTGCTGAAATCAAGGCACGAATAACTGATGGTACATGCCCACCTGCCAAGTAGTGTGTTTCAAGATCATCAGCGGTAAGCTCCAAACCTGCTTTAGTAGCGGTAATCAGCGAGTTGACTACAGTGCTGGGGGGCACCCGTCTAATACGCATAAAAACCAGTTGGAAGAGGTTTACCTTTACTCCAGAAAATATTGCTGTAATCCAGAGATTGACAGGTACGAAATACATAAAGGCAAAAAAGCCTATTATGGATGCCACCAAAATGGCAATAAATGTTGGTTCCATACTTGATCTATTTGTTTTTGTTAGCTATTTTATAATAATCTACAGCCTTGGCAGGGCTCCAGGTTTACCCTGTTCCACTAGCCACTAACAAGTTTATAACTTTGTTAGTGAGAGGTATAGTTAAACTTACCATTACTTCGCCAAGACCAAATTTAAGGACATGTTTGCATAATGGCTTTGTCCTTCTTCGTTGAAAAGCCAAGTAGTGTTTCACTAAACTTCATTCCTAATTCAATCATTGACTAAGTACTAGTACCTTAACCACTAAATACCTAACCCGTTATTTCGGCGATTTTTGCCCACTGACTTTACTTAAAAAAACTTGCGTAGCTAAGGCTATGCGCGATTTTTGAAGTGCGTCAGAAAACAAAACCGAGCTTTTCGCGAGCTCAACGTAGTTAATTCACCCCAAATAAAAGGGCATTTACTCAATGTTTAAGGTACTAGTGCATCAGGTACTAAGTTACTCACATATTATTTGGCGACTTTTGCCCCCTGACTTCCTCGTAAAAAAGTTAGATAGCTAAGGTTCCGATATGCATCGGAATTCAGAAAGCGAACTATCCGCCATTTTCACGACTCGTCAGAAAACAAAACCGAGCTTTTCGCGAGCTCAACGTAGTTAATTCATCCAAATTAATAGGCAACTTATTTAATCCCTAATGCACTAGTTAGGATGCCATCACCAAATTGTAGTGAAGTGTTTTGAGCCTGAATAAAAAAAACTATCAAACCGAAAAAACGGTGGAGTATTAATTTCAATGAGGCTATTCTTAAACATAAGAATTGTTGAGCATTTTTCAAACGAATGGTTTGAAAATAACCTACAAAAGACATTAGTTTGTGTTACTATTCACTCTTTGGATCATAAAAATAAAATAATGAACAATGACACTCCCAACAGAGAAACAATATTGCAAAGCGATGAAGTGATATTGAGAGTATTGACAAGCTCAGATGTACCTGATATTGCCCGACTGATGAACAACAAAAACATTTGGGACAATGTACGTGACTACATTCCTCACCCCTATACCGAGCAAGATGGGCAAGCATTTGTAGACGCCACCCAAACAGAAAACCCACCTCTTACTTTTGCCATCACTCATCAAGAAGCATTATGCGGAGTAATTGGCTTGGTGAGGCTGGTCAATGAACAACGCCATGTAGCCGAGCTTGGCTATTGGTTGGGGGAGCCTTATTGGGGAAAAAATATTATGACCAAAGCACTTAAGCTCACCACTGATTATGCTTTTCAACAACTGGGCATTATTCGTCTCCAAACTATAGTGTTTGAGTACAATACAGGCTCTATGCGTGTGTTAGAAAAGTGTGGCTACACAAGGGAAGCGGTTTGCAAAAAAGCGATTATCAAAAATGAAAACATATGGGATGCTCATACCTTTGCTTTGGTGCAATCTGACTAAAGTTGAAGTACAGGCTCCACTCTCCTACTTTTTAAGCAGCCAACGGCGTAACCAACCCATGTTCTCTACATCATTGGCGCGGTATTTTAGCAAGGTATCCATTTGCTTTTTTACCGAGCGTTCCACTTTTTCGCGTACTGCCATTTGAGCTGCTTTGTCGTCTGCCTTTCCGGCAAACTCGCTCACATCTATAGGTTCGCCAAATGACAGATAAAGGCGTTCGGGGCGAGGCAATAGTGTCCAGCCCAAACCTTTTACTATAGGAGGAAGCTCCTCACCATCACGAATGTATTTGGCAATTCCTGTATATTTAAGAAAACGCCCCAACCAGGTATTCATCATGTCATCAGCATCGTAAAGAATATCCATGGCATCTTCCAGACCTACCGATGCCAGTGGAATAATGGGGTAATTATGCTCTATAGCCATATGAGCAAAGCCACTACGGTTTTGCCAGTTTACTTTATATTGCTCGTTTTTGCGTTTAAACGCTTCTCTGGCTCCTCCCGGAAACACCAACACGCTTTCTCCAGCAGTCATCAATGCTGAGCAGTTTTCACGTGAAGCTTTGACCATTCCCATTTTTTCCCAAAACTGGTTCCAACCTGGTACTTTAAAATGAAAGGAATCGGCAAGTGAGCGTAGCATAATGTCTTTTTTGAGCAGCAACTCGGTCACGTAAAAAATATCGGTAATACTAAGTAAGGTATGGTAACCTACAAAAAAATAAGGTCGACTATTATCTATATTATCCAAACCCAAAAACCTGGGGGTAAAATAACTATAAAACGGTGCAGAAATATTGGCTACAAACTCTTTGGATGGTGGTTGAAAATTTAAAAAATCGAGCGTTGGAGCGTTCTCTTCGATGTTGGCGGGTAGATTGACTGCATTGGGTATTAGAGGAATCCGTTTACTTTGCTCTATTTTTTTTGAGTCGTTGTCTTCTTGGTCTTGATGCTCGTTCATTGGGTATGGTGGTTACTAAATATAAAAGGATGATCAAAACTACAACTTTCCTTTTATACCCCAAAATCTACCTACAACAAAGGAAACGTTCTGCTCAGGCGAACCTTTGCGATCAATATTATCGTCTTACATGTACGTTTGACTTTCTACCTGTATGCTGTAGAAGAAAATAAAAATTCGGGCTAAAGAAATCAAAATTATACTATCTTTGCTATAAAAAAGACTATATGCGCAAACTATTTATTGTGTGGGTAGTGGGCTTGTTCTCTGTAAACATGGCATTGGCTCAAAACTCTACCCAATCCCCTTCTAAATTCTTGGGTTATCAAATGGGGCAACGTTTTACTTTTCATCACCGAGTAGTAGACTATGTTCAACACTTGGCTACCTACTCCCCCAGGGTTAACTACATAGAATATGGTAAAACCAATGAAGGGCGCCCTTTAGTGGTTGCAGTTATTTCTTCGCCCGAAAACCTTCGTAAGCGGCAACAAATTCAAGCAAATAACCTGATTGCTGCTGGGCTCAAATCAGGCACTGTACAAGGCAAACACCTACCCTTTGTGTGGTTGAGTTACAACGTACATGGAGATGAAGCATCTTGTACTGAGGCGGCACTTATTACATTGCATACCTTGGCTACTTCTAACGACTCTAATATAAAAGCCTGGCTAGACAACTTGATCATAATGATCGACCCTTGTGAAAACCCTGATGGGCGAGAGCGTTATGTCAATTGGTTTAACCAAGTGGGTAGCCGTATACCTAACCCATCGCTCAATGGCTGGGAACACCACCAAGGTTGGGCAAGAGGGCGTTTTAACCACTACATGTTTGACCTAAACCGCGACTGGGCGTGGCAAACCCAGATAGAGTCTCAGCAAAGGGTAAAACTATACCAACAATGGATGCCGCATATTCATGTCGATTTTCACGAAATGAACCATAACAACTCCTACTTTTTTGCTCCGGCAGCCAAGCCCTACCATCAAGACATTACCCCTTGGCAAAGAAAGTTTCAAGAGTACATAGGTGCCAATCATGCCAAGTATTTTAATCAAAAAAAATGGTTGTATTTTACTCAACAAGTGTATGATTTGTTGTACCCCAGCTATGGCGATACCTGGCCTATGTTCAATGGAGCCATGGGATTTACTTATGAACAGGCTGGCTCAGGGCGTGCTGGGGTAGCAGTTACCCAGAACACTGGCGACACGCTCACCCTTAGCAAGCGTTTTACCCGCCACGTAACTACAAGCTTGTCGACTATTGAAATCGCCTATAAACACAAAGACAAAATTTTAGAAAAGTTCAAGAGTTATTTTAAAGAAGCAGTAAAAAATCCACCAGGAAAATATAAAACTTATGTAGTTAAAAATCAGCAACAAAAAGCCAAGGTAAATGCTTTACTGCGATTGCTCGACAAACAGCAAATAAGGTATCAGGTAGCCGAAGAAAGTAATAAAAAACTTACTGGTTTTGATTACCGCAATAAAAAAGCAAATCAAGGTTTTAAAGTAGAAAAAGACGATGTCATCATCAGTGCCTACCAACCTAAAGCTGTATTGGTAAAAGTACTATTTGAACCTGAAACTTTTTTGGAGGATTCGCTTACTTATGATCTCACCGCTTGGTCAGTGCCTTATATATATAATGTAGAAACGTATGCTACCACGGCAAAAATAGAGGGTAAAAAAACTACAGAAGCAGCCAGTACATACCGTGCCGCAAGCCCTGAGGGTGAAGCTTTACCTTATGCATATATCAGCAACTGGGAAGGGTTTAACCAAGTCAAGTTTTTATCTGCATTGCTCAAGCAAAATATTCAGGTAAGGTTTAGTCGTGAACCATTTACCATTGCCCGACAAAGGTTTAACCGGGGCACCCTGGTTATTTTGTCTGCCGATAACAAACGCAATAAAAATCTGGCTTACGTATTAAACCAAGCAGCTGTAGAATTTCAGGTACAGTTGACCCCAGTAAATACAGCCATTGTAGAAAAAGGGCAAGACTTGGGCACAAGTGCTTATCGACGCATAAAAAAGCCTAACATTGCTTTACTTGCTGGCGAACATATTTACAATACTGCTTTTGGCGAAATATGGCACTTTCTTGAAAAAGACATACACTATCCAGTGACAGTGATCAATACCAAACATTTATCTGAAACCGATTTATATAAGTTTGATGTTTTGATATTACCTTCTGGCAATTATGAAGAAATAGACCAAAGGTTTACCAACTTTGTGCAACAGGGTGGTAAAGTGATTGCGATGGAACATGCGCTTAGGGAGTTTAGGCGAGACAAACGTTTGTTATTAAGTAAGGGATCTTTCAGAAAGCGTAGTGCTAAAAAAAGAAAACGCCAACACATTACCCGGTTCTATGGACAAAGTCGTCAAAGGTTGATGAACAGGGTTGCAGGGGCTATTTATAAGGTAAACCTGGACAATACTCACCCGTTGGCGTATGGCGAAGATAAGTTTACATTTTTGATTAAGCGCAATAACAGTTTGCTTCCTTATTTGCCCAGAGGCGGCTGGAACGTGGGGCGTTATGGCAGTGATAGTCACGTCAGTGGTTTTGTAGGTGCCCATCTCAAAGAACGCATCAACCAAACATTATCGCTTGGGGTAGAGTCGTATGGTAAAGGCAAGCTCGTCTATATGGCAGACTCCCCTATTTTTCGCGGGTTTTGGTATGGAGGCAAGTTGCTATTTGGCAACGCTTTGTTTTTTGTAGGCAATTAAGGATTCTTCTATAGGCCACTCATAAAAAAGGTTCCAGCACACCGTGCTGGAACCCTTTTTATAGAAAAACTTTAATCAACTTTCAGGCTAGAAGCTAAGTGATGAGTTTTGCAAAGCCAATGCATCAGATAATTGTTATATCTGAGATTTTCCATTAAACTTTACCCCCATAATCAAGATATCGTCTACCTGTACCTTATCGCCTTCTTCCATCCAGGCAGTCAGGCTCTCATCTAACAATGCTCTTTGCTTTGTCAAAGGATAACGATGGATGTCCATAATTAATTGACGTAAACGCCTGCTTCTAAACTTTTTACCATCTTTTCCTCCAAACTGGTCCTGATAGCCATCAGAAAACAGATACACTACGGTAGGCACGCTTATGTCAATGGTATGCAGGGTATAACTACGAGCCATATCTATCTGTTCTTTGCCAATGGGCATACGGTCGGCTTTGACCAAATTCATTTCTCCATTCTGAATACACAACATAGGGTTATTGGCTCCTGCATACTCAAGTATACACTTGTCAAAGTCTACCATACACAAGGCCATGTCCATACTATCAGAGTTTTGGGTTACGTGTTGCTGTAATATATAATCTATTTCTTTGCTCAACTGATTGAGTATTTCATGGGGTTTGGTAATGCCTTGTTGTAGTACAATATTGGTAAGTGAAGTATTGCCCAACATGCTCATAAATGCACCTGGCACTCCATGACCTGTACAATCAATCACACTGAAAAAAAACTTGTTTTGGTACTCAACTACCCAATAAAAATCTCCACTTACAATGTCTCGTGGTTTGTTATAAATAAAATATTCATCGGCTAATTTAGCTATTTGTTCGTCCAGTGGCAAAATGGCTTTTTGAATACGTTGGGCGTAGTTTATGCTGGAAGTAATGGCTTCATTTTGGGCATTGATTTGGATATTTTTACGATTAATTTCCTCATTCTTATTTTGCAACAATTGATTGGTTCGTTGCTTTTGCAAAATGTTTCGGTACATTATAAATGCAATGATAAGAATGACTATAAAACCTCCAATAAAAAGGTTACGCACAATTTGAGCTCGTTGGTTTTTGGCTTCTTTGAGTGCATTGTCTTTGGTAAGCAAGTTAATCTCGGCTTGCTTCTTTTCCAGGTCAAACTCTGCCCTGATAGTAGCAATCTCACGGGCATTTTGCTCCCCAAATAATTTATCTTTTTGCTTTACATACGCTCTATAATAATGATAAGATGAGTCTATGTTTCCCTGGGCTTTAAAAATTTCTGACAATGCCTCCAATCCTTTTTTTATTTCCTTGGCGGCTCCTATTTCCTGGGCTCTCTTAAGGCTTTTTCTGGCATACTCCAGGGCGGTGTCATACGCCCTCATTTCGCTGTGAATAAGGGCTATTTCACGCTCCATATTGCTGGTGCCTTGCTTGTCGTTTATCTCAATACTCATGTCACGCCCAATGCCATAGTACCTCAAAGCCTCACGGTACTGCTTTCTTTTGGTTTTTACCTGCCCTATTACTTTATAAGCAGTCACCAAGCCCATTTTATCAGTGATACGTTGTGCTATTTCCTTACTTTTTTGGGCATACTCAAGTGCTTTTGAGTACTTCCCTTCGTAAAAATAAAATTCTGCCAGATTACCTAAACAAATTACCTCCCCTACCTCGTTTTTCACTTTTGTTTTGAGTAAATGAAGGGCTTTTTGGGCTGTTTCAATTGCCAACTTCAGTTTTTGTTGTTGAAAGTATATCGTACTTATGTTGGTTAGCACGTCTACTTTTGATTTGTACTGCTGGTGAGCTTCTGCCACCTTTAGCCCCTTAAAGTAGCTTTTTAGCGCTTTAGGATAGTTTCCTTGCTCGTCATAAATTACACCTACGTTAGATGAAAATTTCCCGATGTATACATCATCCTTCAATTTTTCGGCTATAGCCAAGCCAGCCAGCAGGTTCTCTAACGACTTTTTATAGTTTGACATGGCATAATAATACACACCCAAAACATTGTACAAAACCATGGCTTGTCTTTCTGTGCCTTTCTTCTGTTTGATCAGGTCAAAGCCTTTGTTAATAATCTCGACTGATTTTTGTATTTTCCCTTGTGTCGAGAATAGTTTGGCTTCGGTAATAAGCGTGTTTATTTGTCCTTCCAAAAAATTGGCATTCTCTGCCAATACGCGGGCTTTATTAATATATTCTTGGGCTTGTTTCTGATCGGTTTTGATATAAGCTTTGGCTACCTTTAAGGCAATGAATGTTTTTGTAGTATCATGAGAAGCATTTGAGAAGGCAGTTTTTAAGCTATCAACAATAGAGAGTTGAGCAAACGATTTTACTGCAAAGAGAAGACATAATGAGATGATAAAAAAAAGGTGTTTCATGTAAACTTTAAATTTTTCCCTCGTGTCGAATGGACAAGCAAAAATACTGCACATTCAAATCACATCCATACAATTGCACAAATTTATATTTTAGCTCCCCACACCAGTATATCATCAGTTTGTTTAGTATTGCCGTCAGTAATCCATCGATTGAGTGTATCTTCGAGTATATTTTTTTGTTGGGGCAAGGGCATTTGATGTATTTCTGTAAGTAAAGACTTGAGTTGTCGAGTCATAAATTTTTTATCATTAGGTCCACCAAACTGATCTTGGTACCCATCGGAACACATGTAAAAAATTGTCTCTTTTGAGATGTCTATCACGTTTTCCTCAAAGGTTTTATTCTCCTGATAGCCTCCAATAGACAGTTTAGTGCCTTTTACTATATTTAGTTGCCCATCTTGAAAATAATATAAAGGATGATGAGCTCCAGCAAACTCCATTTGCTTTTCTTCATAGTTTATCACACAAACCCCAATGTCCATCCCGTCTCTGATCTCATTTTTATCTGCACGCAAAATCGCCTCTACAACATTGCTCAAATTGTTTAAAATAATGTCAGCATTTAATATTTTTTTATTTAAAATAATATCTGACAAGGCTGTACTTCCCAACATACTCATCATAGCACCCGGAATACCATGTCCAGTACAATCTGCTATCACTACTATTTTTTTTCCTTCTACTTCTTCTACCCAATAAAAGTCTCCGCTGACAATGTCACGAGGACGATATACTATAAAGTGTTGAGAGAACAACTGCGAAATTCTTTCACTATAAGGCAATACTCCTTTTTGCAACTTGTGTGCATACCGCATGCTTGCGTGCAAATCTCCATTCTTTTTATTGAGTGTATTGTTGAGTTGTTTTAACTGTTCGGTACGCTCTTGCACTTTGCTTTCGAGTTGTTTATTGGCATTTTCCTGTACTACGATGACCTCTTCTTGTGCCCTGCGTTTTTCTTTATCGTTTAAACGGATTCGGTACCCTAGCCCCAGCGAAAAACATAAAATTTCGAGTAAAGTACCCGCTTGAAAATACAAGTTCCCATTATAGGAGCCTTTAAAGATACTAATACTCATACCTATATATAAACAAAAAAACCCTGCAATGATGTAAATCACCATTTTGGTTTTGGTGGTTGCCCATACCATCACCAACACTAAAAAGAAGGCAGACTCAACCAAAGCATATTGACGATGAAAATTGTGAATAAAAGCAAAGTTATCGCTGGTATGTAACACTGCTTCAAGTACTAAGAATTCAATTATTCGCCCTACCATCCACCAACACATAACCTTGTCCCAAAAAGGTATATTTTTTTGCGTGTTTAAAAAAACGCGAATAAACTGAATATAAAATACCTGTAGAAAAACAGTAGAAAACAGGTACACATCATAAAACAAATGAGGGTATTCCGGAAACAGGTACTCGGTAGAAAATCCAGCGTAGTTGAAAAAATAGGCTCCTGTACAAAAGAGATAACCACTATAGTAGACATATATCTTGTTGCCACTCAACACATATAAAAACAGGTTATACAATAATATAAGCCCTACAGCCCCCTGAAATATACCTTGCACCAAGTTACGACGTTGGATAAAACTGTCCCAATGTTCCTTAGTTTGGGCTTCAAGCCCGATGCTCAAGTTTTTTTGGTTAACATTTTGGAAGCGAATATAAATGGTTTTGGTTTGCCCTGGTTTGAGGTATAATCTTACTTTGGGTATGGTACGGTTTATATTAAGGTCTTTCTCGCTGCCCCTTACATGCCCTCCTGTTTTCTTGAGCACTACCTCCCCTTGATCATTTTGTTGATACACCTCTGCTATGTTAATATAACGTTTGCCCAGTATAAGGATACCGTTAAAGTCATGGCTTTGCTTGCTTTGAATTTTAATTTTCCCCCACACTGTGGATACTTTTTTAATGTTTTCCCGGGCAGATGCAAACAATTGGAATTGAGTGTCAGGCAGGTTTTGTACTTGTGTAAAACTAAATGATGCAGCATTTTTCGACAGCACATATAAGCAAGAGTTCAGTTGTTTGTATTGATTGCTGTCTCCTTCGATATAAAAGACTTTTTGAGCTTTTGCATCATACGCCAACAACAAGTACAAACTAAAACACAAATACTTTAAGTACTGCATTGAAAAAAATAATGAGTTGAAAAATAATTTATATCTAAACTAAAAACGCAACTGTTTTATCAGATACTGGTTTAGGGAGATCATTGTTTGCCTGGCCAGTGCGCACCTATTACCATAATGTCATCTACTTGTTTTTCGTTGGCTTGTTCACGCCATTTTTCAATGGTATCATCCAATATCTGACGTTGTTCGGGCATAGGTTTTTGGTGTATACGCAACAACAGTTCACGCAAGTTTCGTCGCATAAATTTTTTTCCTTCTGGACCTCCAAATTGATCTTGATAACCGTCAGAGTAAAGATAAAAAGTAGTAGGTTTTGAGATGTCAATGACATGGCGGGCGTACTTTCGCTCTACTTCGAGTTGCTCACCCCCAATAGCAAGCTTATCTCCTTTGAGTTGGTACAACTGATTGTCTTGAATATACAATAGAGGGTTTTTTGCTCCAGCAAACTCTATCACATGTTTCTTTTTACATACTACCACCAACGTCATGTCCATTCCATCGCGGTTGTGGCTATCTTGTTGCCGCAAAGCATAACGAACTCCGTCGTGTAAATCTCTCAATATGTGGTCGGGTTTGGTTGTGCCTCGCACATTTACAATCTCATCTAACAAGGAGTGCCCAATCATACTCATAAAAGCTCCTGGCACCCCGTGCCCGGTACAATCTACCGCTGCAATCATTAGTTTATGTTTGGGTATACTGTTGCCACTTTCGTCGTATTGGTGGGGGGCAGCAAACCAGTAAAAGTCTCCACTTACAATATCTCTGGGCTTAAACAACACAAACAAGTTGGGCAGTTCTTGCTTTACGGTGTTGAGGTTGGGCAACATAGCGGCTTGTATTCTTTGCGCATAGTTGATGCTTTCGGTAATGTGGTGATTTTTGTCTTTGAGTTCATTGTTGGCATCTAACAACATTTTTTCTGCTTCTTTGCGCTTGGTAATATTAATAATAATGGCAACATAGTTTGTTAGGTTAAGCGCATAGTCATAGGTGGGAGTCAAATTCATTAAAACCCATAAAACTTCCCCTTGTCGATTTTTTATTTCAAGCTCTTTGCTTACCGACTGACTAGAGGAGAGACTATCGCCAAACTCATCATAATTTTTCAAGTCACCTTCACACAAAGCCAACACTTCTGGCAGACGCTTTCCTTGTAAATCGTCATAAGTATACCCTGTCATCCGGGTATACCCATCATTCATCCACTCAAGCTTTAGGTCTTTATCCAGAATAAATACGGCATTGGAAGTTTTGGCTGCTACCAATGACAAACGCTCAAGTTTTGCTTGTGACTCTTTACGTACAGTAATGTCTTGTACTATGCCTAGTAATTTGGCTGGTTGGCTGGTTTGTTCATCAAACACCAGTTTTAGCGTAAGCTCTACAATTTTTAGTTGTTGGTTTGCCAACAAAAGACTGTGCTCGAAAGAGTAATTTTCACGGTTGATAAATACTTTTTGAATCGCTGCTCCCAACCTATCCCCATCTTCATCGGTCATCATTTGCTTGTAAAGCTTCATATCAGGCTTTAGCTGTTTATCGGCTCCTAAAATCTCTCTAAAACCATCTGACCAATGCAATTCTTGATTCTGCAGATTGGTTTCCCAATAACCTATGCGGGCAAGTTTTTCTGATATGTCAAACCTCACCTCAAGCGCTCTTTTGTCCATCAATATCCACTGGTTGATTTTTTCAGCTTCGTTGAGACGTTGCTCCAGTTTACGCACTTGTTCTTCAAGTAACTGAACCTGTTGAGGGCTAATAGGTTGTTGGTCTGCCATTAGTTATTCATTAAGTTAAATATATGCCAGCAAATTTAAATTAAGTTTCAGAATAGGTTTAATCAAGACACACTTAAAAGCATTTGATTTAGCACTCCTAAGTTGTCTATATTTTTGGCAAATACCTACAACTTACTTACCAAAACTCGTTTGATATGTTAAGAATTGCCACCACATCAGCAAGTGTAACCTACCTGATATACACATACGCTTGATTTAAGCTGCCTGAGCATTGATTTCCATCAAACTTGCAATAATTGCGGCTGGTTCGGCACGTTTGGTATAATCAGCATCTACAAAACGATATACAACTCTCCCCTCTGCATTGAGCACAAAAGTAGCCGGCACGGGCACATCTACTGAACTTTGGCTACCATTGATTGCCTTAAGGTCTACTCCAAACGCACTAAAAGCGTTGATCATTTGGTTGGGCATAGAAAACATCAATCCATAGCTATCAGCAATTTTATTTCCTTCGTCTGACAACACATTGTATTGTACATTTCTTTTATCGGCGACCATGTGTGAATATGATACACTTTGAGGAGAAATTCCTATTAAACTTGCTCCCAGCTTTTTAAACTCTGCCAGCGACCTTTGCAAAGCCCTTAGTTCAAGACTACAGAACACACACCAATCGCCTCTAAAAAACGAAATAATCAAAGGTCCTTTTTCCAACAATGTATTACTACTTACAATGTTTCCTTTATCATCGGGTAGCATAAAGGGCGGCGCAATATCACCCAATTGGGGCACTTGCTCTAACTTGCCCGAATTATTAATATCTTGGACAAAGTCGTGGTGACCTAATACTGTTTCTCCTCCATTAGCGCTCTGCGCTTTGGCTTTTAAAGTGTCTAGTTCTTCTTGTAAAGTCATAACTCATACTTTATTGATGTTTGTAAACAATGTGCAAGTTTATAAACTAACGCTATAAACAATGACAGAGTTAGTAGGGCTCATAACAAAAATGATTCTTGAAAACAGCATATTTGCGCTCAACTAGACCAATCTGTCATATTAACATTTAAACGTTTTATTAAGTGCCATAAGTTGTGCTTTATATCAAGAAACTTTGCCTATTTGTCACTCTTTGGCAAAGTTTCTGAACATTGGGTATTGGATGTAGTGCAAGTCTTGGTATTTATTGTAGCATCGGTGCACTCCCCTTCAACAGGTTTGTTAAACGATATTAGCCTATTGACAATCAACCAGATATAATTTTAATTCTGACAAAAAGCTTTGGGTGTTGGGAGACACTTATCACCCAATAATGCTATAAGCAATATTTTATATAAAAAGAATGAAGATCAACATACGAATAAAGTTACTTTTAAACTTCTTGCTGGTAGGCATAGTGCCTCTGATCATTCTTATGTTTCTGGGATTTTGGTTTACAGGCAATTTATTGCGTAAAAAAAACTTTGATCAACTGAACGCCATTCGCGAATACAAAAAACAAACCATAGAGGAATACTTTCAACTGGTACGCAATGAGATTCAGTACCTATCAAAAAATCACACTATTGTAAATGCAATGCGTGAATTTAAAGATTCATTTCACGCTTCTGCACCAACACGTTTGAATGAAAATGACATAGCAAAGGTAAAAAGCTATTATAAAGATAAGATTTTTAAAAAATTAGGAAACAATCTTAGCAATTTTGAACTAAACCGCCTTATTCCTCAAGATTCTACCACACTTTTTTTTCAAAGGTATTATATGGCCGAAATGGCTGGGATAAAAAACGATCACCCCTATCATGATGTCCACACCAAATACAATCAAGACATTACCAATTTTCTGAAGAAATTTAAATACTATGACATTCTGTTGATTGACAACGAAACTGGTCATATTATTTATTCGGTAGACAAAGAAATTGATTTTGCTACCAGCCTCAAAACAGGTCCTTACTCTCAAAGTAATATAGCCAAGGTATTTCAGGAAGTTAAACAAGCCCGTGAACCAGACTTTGTCAAAATATACGATTTTGAACAATACACACCTTCCTTTATGTTTCCTGCCATGTTTATAGGTACACCAGTGTTTGACGGTAAAAGAAACATAGGGACCCTGGTATTTGAGCTATCAACCAAAGAGATTGACCGCACAATGACCAATGAGCATAAATGGACAGAGGTAGGGTTAGGCAAAACGGGGGAAAGTTATATTGTAGGCAGAGACTCCAAAATGCGTAATGATGCCAGGGCAATGATAGAGGACCCCAAAGCATTTTTAAAATTGTTAACCAAGCTTAAGCTCAATGCAGGTGATCTTGAAAAGATGAAGCAATTTCAATCTTCTATTCTTTTTCAGGAAATAAAAACTGAAGCAGTGAAAGATGCCTACTTAGGCAGAGTAGATGCTAAAATTGCTACAGATTACCGAAACCAAAGAGTACTTACCTCTTATACTCCCCTCAAAATCCCTGATCTTGAGTGGTTTTTGGTCACCCAAATAGACGAAAAAGAGGTAATGCAACCTATGGATAGTTTTGCCCGAAAAGCATACCAGGGTGTCTTGATATTACTCATCATTATTTTGGTAATTACTCTTTTGTTGTCCAAAAACTTGTCTTCTCCGATCAAGCAATTATTAGAAGGAACTAAAAATATTCAACAAGGGAAACTTGATACCGAAGTGCAGGTAACCTCCAAAGATGAAATTGGCGATCTGGCCCATTCATTTAACCAAATGGCACAAAATATCAAGGAAAAAAATGAATCGCTGGATGAGAAACGCCAAAAGCTAGAAACATCTAACACCGCACTGGAAGCTCGACAGTGGCTATCAAACGGGGTAATAGAATTTTTACCTGTACTGCAACGCAACGACCATAACATTGAAGCAATGGCTGAGGATATTCTTAATCATTTGACGCAATATGTAGATGCAACGCAGGCAGCCATGTATGTAGCCGAGGCTGATGAACACACTACATTTTTAAAATTGCTGGCACACCGAGGACATAATGAAAAATTTGTCACCAGCCACACGAAAATGCCGCTAGGTACCGGGTTGGCAGGTACTTGTGCCAAAGATAAAGAAGTGATGCACTTGACTCCTAAAGAAGAAGAGTATGACATCATCACATCGGCCACATTTAACGCCAAACCAACCACCTTGCTGTTGGTACCTTTGCTCAATAACCAAAGATTGGTAGGGGTATTGGAAATAAGTTATTTGAGAAAAATCACTGAAAATGAAGTAGCTTTTGTGAGACGCATTAGTGAGCGTATCAGTTTGGCGGTATACAACATGAAAGCCGACATACTTACTCAAGAACTATTACAAGAGGTAAAAATCCAAAACGAACAGTTATCTGCCAAGGAAGATGCTTTACGCAAAAACTCTGAAGAGCTTAAAAACTTGAATGAATCGCTAGAGGAAAAAGTAGAGGCTGCCACGAAAAACATTCAGGAAAAAAATCAACAACTGCTGGCACAAGAAGAAGAGTTGAGACAAAATCTTGAAGAGCTCAACGCTATTAATGAGTCGCTTGACCAAAAGGTAGAAGAACGTACCAGAGAACTAAAAGAAAAAGAAAGAATACTGGTGCAAAACCTGGCAAAACTTAAGGTGAGCCAACGAGAGCAACACAAGTTGTCATTGATGCTCAATAATTCTGATGACTTTATTGTACTTACTGGCATAGAAGGCAATGTAATATATATGAACAATGCCGCCAGAGCTATGAAAGGGGTTGCACAAGGCGCAGATATTAGCCACCTGACTTTGATGGACTTTAAGGTACCTGATGATACTCTTGACCTAATAGAGGAGGTGATACCTATTGTTGCTAAAGAAGGGATATGGAAGGGGGAGCTTCACCAACAACACCTGGGCACTGACGCTATGTTGAATGTAGAGACTACTGTGTTTCCAGTAAAAGACCCTAATACCCAGGAGTGGATTTGTTTTACATTGATTCAAAGTGATATTACCGAGCGGAAAGAAGCCCAAAACAAGCTTGTTCAACAGGAAGAAGAACTCAGACAAAATGCAGAAGAACTTCAGGCCTTAAATGAATCACTGGAAAAAAGAATACAAGAAGCTACTCAGGATATTCAGGAAAAAAACCAACGTTTGCTGGCACAAGAAGAGGAGTTAAGACAAAATATAGAAGAGCTCAATAGCTTGAATGAGTCGCTAGACGACAAAGTGGCACAAAGAACCCAGGAACTGGTAGATAAGGAGAAGTTGTTACAAAAAAACCTTCACAACCTGAGGGAGGCTCAAATAGAGCAACAAAAGCTGGCTACTATGATTGATAATAGTGACGATATGATTGCTATGGCAGGCTTTGATGGTAAAGTACTGTATATGAACCGTCAAGCGCGTAAAGTATGGGGCATTTCAGTTGATGCCAATGTGAGCACTTTGAAAATTGATGACCTGGAATTGAAAAATGCCAAAGGTAAAAAAGTAAGTATATTTAATAACATATTCCCAAAAGTAGCTGAGCAAGGTGTCTGGAAAGGAGAGTTTATTCAACGAAGTGTCATTACTGGTGAAGACATTAACATAGATTCTAAAATTTTCACGGTAATAGATGAAAATACCCAACAACCTATTTGTATTGCTACTATCCAAAGGGACATTACTGACCGGAAAAAATCACAAGCCAAAATGAAGGCTGCCTTTGAAGAGTCCAAACGTTCGCGGGAGCTTATTCAGGCAGTAATAGATGCTACTCCAGATTGGATTTCGGTAAAAGATCGTAACTATCAATATATTTTGTGTAACCGTAGTTTTGCCCGTGCATTTAACCGCACCAAAAAACAAGTATTAGGTGAAGATGATTATAGCCTTGGATTTCCTAAGCACTTGATTGAAGGCGATGAAGCACAAGGAATTAAGGGTTTTAGAGAAGATGATAGACGAGTGTTTGAATACGAGCACTTTATTCAAAATACCAATGACCCAGGTATTATGATTCACGGCGAACTTAGATTTTTTGACACTCAAAAACTCCCTTTGTTTGATTCAACTGGGCAAGTATATGCGGTACTTTCTATTGCTCGTGATTTTACCGACCGTAAAATATTTGAGGATAAACTTCAATCAAAAAACGTAGAAATCACTCAACAGCAGCAAAATATAAGAGCAAGTATAAGCTACGCCAAAAGAATTCAGAATGCACTGCTCCCTCACCGAAAGCATATCAAAGAATCCTTGCCTGATTCTTTTATCTTGTTCAAACCACGCGACATTGTAAGTGGGGACTTTTATTGGTTTGCTCATACTGAAGCCAAACCTTTGTATGAGGAAGTGAGCAGTTTTCAAGGAATAGAAAAAGTGCTGAAGGGTTTTAGAAATGAAAAGATTGTAATTGCTGCGGTAGATTGTACTGGGCATGGGGTACCAGGGGCATTTATGAGTTTGATTGGCAATGACATATTAAATAATGCGGTAATTCAGCATGAAACTACTGAACCAGATCAAATTTTAACGAAGCTAAATGAAGGAGTAAAAAAGTCACTGAAACAACAAGAAAACGCTGATAGTCGCGATGGTATGGATATAGCCTTGTGTACCATTGATTTAGATGCACGCACAGTGGAATTTGCAGGAGCAAAAAACCCCTTGGTATATATTCAAAATGGGCAAGTGAACGAAATTAAAGGAAGCAAGTTTAGTATTGGTGGGCGAGAAAGAGGTACGGAACGAACATATGACAAACACACTATAGATGCCAGTGAACCTACCACCTTGTATATCTACTCTGATGGTTACCAGGATCAGTTTGGAGGACCTAATAAACAAAAGTTTATGAAAAAACGGTTGCGGGAGTTACTATTAGAAATTCACCAAAAGCCTATGGAGGAACAAAAACAGATTTTAGATGATACACTTGCCCAGTGGATGAAGGAAGGTAACGAACGTCAGATTGATGATGTATTGGTTATTGGCATAAGAATTTAATATAAAGATAGACCTAAAACAAACACGAGCATTACCCATCTGGATAATGTTCGTGTTTGTTGTTTCTGGTATACTCTGTCAATCTCGCACTTTGATAAACCTTTCTTCCTTCCTGTTCCGTATATTACCGTTAAAATACAATCCTACAGATTTAGAGTTCAACAGGTTTTGATATTCTTGTTTATCTACGTTGGCATACTCATAAATACCTCCACGGCAAAAAACTACTTCAAGCACCTTACTAAAAGCATCGTAAGCAACTGAAGTAATCAAAGAAGAATGAATGTGAACGCGCTTAAATCTTGTCATATTTCAATATTTAGTGTATATATTATTTAACGTGTTTAAGCAAGTAAAGTTGTTTTTAAGTGCGATAAAACAGGCTCTTAAAGCCTTTAAAATCAGTATATTACAAAAAAATCGTGAATAAACTATCCACGATTTTACTTCAATCACTCACGATTTGTGATTGTATTATTTGGCTTAAGAGAATAACCCTTTACCTGTCAGGATAACAGGTAGAGTTAAAGTTGCATAGTTGGTAATTACTCTGAAATATGGCTTATGGTTTGGTTTCTTTGCAAGGTTTTATTGGCCAGTAGCTTGCACACTTCGCAAGGTTTGAAAAACCTTATGATCAATTGCTCCTATTTGCTCTGCCCGGTCTTGTTGCCCTTTATTTTTAAGATAGGTTTTGTAGTAAATCAATGCCAATGAAATTTCCTGAAGTTCATCTACTGAAGAAACCATCAAAGGAATTTCGTTGTTATTATTTATAGGTTCATGGTGTTGTGTTGTAATGACCGATTGCAATTCCTCAGATTTTTCTTTTTGAACAAAAGTTAATTGTGTACCATTGGGTAAGGGAATTCTAATTTCACTCATGATGCTAAAGAATTAAGTTTATTGTTAATAATATTAGCAAAAATAAAGTTAAAATTGAATTACACAAACAATTTCAGCCAATAAATTTAACATTAATTTATTTTGTTAATTTTAACGGCAAAAACAAACTCTGTTATCAAGAACAGCACCTCAATAATTGGCTTATGCATAATTGTAAAACCCAGCTATAGGATGTATTATACGACTACCTTTCACCTCTTTGCTCACAATGTTGGTATAACATTTGGCTGATCTTTAATCAATATCTACGAACTTTGTCATTATCATTTATGAGAGCTTTTTTTATCGCTTTAATACTATTTTCCCCCATTGTTGGACATGCTCAAACTCCTGAAATAGACAGTTTAGAAAGAATTTTACCAGCCATGTCTGACGACACCTCAAAAGTTCAGGTACTGAACAGACTTACTTGGAAACTCAGGGATATAGACCTAAACAGGGCATTACAATATGGCAAACGCAGCTTGGATATTGTACACGCACTTCAGTACAAAGCTAAACATGCTGAAATACTTAGTTTTTTAGGAATTATATATCGTAACCTTGGTGATTATGCCAGTGCGTTCGAGTATTATCATCGTGCCCTCAGAATAGCAAAAAAAAACCAGCAAGGCATTCAAATTGGCTATAGTTACAACAATATAGGCGAGGTTTTTAAATTTCAAAAACGGTATGATGAGGCCGTAGAGAACATGAAAAATGCCATTAAAGTATTTGTAAAATTGGGAAATAAAAGTGGAGAGGCTTATGGATATTTACGTATGGGAGAAACTTTTCAAGAACAAAAAAAGTATGATGAAGCACTGAAAGCATTTTTTAAAGTAAAACAAATAAGGGAGTCTACTAAAAAGAAAAAATCGTTGGATGTTGCCCTTAATCGAATTGGAGTAGTATACAACCTTCAGGCAAAGTATGAAAAAGCACTTGATTACCTCAATCAAGCGCTGGACATGAATATCAAGGATAAGAATTTGAGAGGTATTAGCGACATGCAAAATGACATTGCGGAAGTATACCTTAACCAAAAAAACTATACAAAAGCCATTGAATATGCCCAGAAAGGCTTAAAGGGCGCTACAAGTATACCTGCCCACCCTATTATGCAACATAGTACTAAAATACTCAATGAAGCCTATGCTAATCAAAATGATTTTATCAAAGCCTACAGGTACCAAAAACAATACATAGACATTACACAAAGTTTGTTAAACGAAGAAAATGCTCGGCGAATTCAAGCATTACAAACCAATTATCAAATAGAGAAAAAACAAACAGAACTTGATCTAAAAAGTAAAGAAAATCGATTATTGAAAATAGAGCAGAAAGAAAATGAGTTAAGAAAAGAGCTAGTATATCTACTGGTTGGCGGCCTAATACTTACCTTGGGTTTAGTGGTAGCGGTCATTATAGGCATATTTCAGAAACAAAAGGCTAACAAGTTGTTACATATAAAAAACGAGCAATTGATAGAGTCAGAGCAAATAGAACGTGCTCAAACCGCACAAATGAAAGCGACCAACGATGAGTTAAAAACTGCTCAACAAGAGTTACAGATAGCATTGGAAAAAGAACAACAAAGTCACATTGAGCTCGAAAATGCCCACGAAGAACTCAAGGCGACTCAGTCGCAAATGATTCAATCCGAAAAAATGGCTGCATTAGGTCAACTTATTGCGGGGGTAGCCCACGAAATCAATACACCCTTGGGAGCCATTCGCTCTTCTATTGAAAGCGTAGCTTCTGCTTTAAAAGACACTTTACAAAAACTTCCAGATTTACTCACAGTACTTACCCCACAAGAACAAGCCCTCTTCATGAGTTTGTTAGACACATCTATGAACCAAACGAATGTAATTACGCTCAAAGAAAAAAAACAACTACGCAAAGCACTTATTGAAAAACTGAAAATCCATGAGGTACCCGATGCTCGTAAGGCAGCAGATATTCTTGTAAACCTAAGGGCAGAAGAGTCTTATGAAGACTTTCTGAGTTTGCTAAAACATGCCCATAGCAACCTTATATTACACACATCGAATAAGCTATCCAATATATTAAGAGGTACAAGTAATATAGAACTGGCTATAAGAAAAGCACACAAGATCGTATTTGCACTAAAAAATTATGCTTATCGCAACCCACAGGAAGTAAAAGTACAAAGTGACATAAAACAAGGCATAGAAACTGTACTTACACTTTACCACAATCACCTAAAACAGGGCATACATCTTGAGCGTGATTATCACGAAAATATACCGCAAATTTGGTGTTACCCTGATGAATTGAATCAAGTATGGACAAATCTTATTCATAATGCGCTACAGGCAATGGATTTTAAGGGTGATCTAACCGTGGGTATACATAATCAAAATAATCGTTTGGAGGTAATCATAGCTGATACAGGCAGTGGTATACCCGCAGACATTATTGATAAAATATTTGATCCTTTCTTTACTACCAAACCAGCTGGCGAAGGAAGTGGCTTAGGACTGGATATAGTTCGTAAAATTGTGCAAAAACACGACGGAGATATTCAGGTACAGAGTACGGCAGGTGTGGGCACCGCTTTTACTGTGTGGCTACCTCTACCAGCTACTACCACCTAAACCAAGCGTAATAGTAATATTGCATTTAAGACGAATTCCTTCTATATTCAACTGCTTAAAATAATACAAAAGCTAACGCGTAACTAAACAGGAAGATATGAATAATAAAGTGATACTTTGTGTAGATGATGATGAGATTATTCTCAATAGCCTTGAAATGCAACTTAAAGAACATTTAGGCGACCACTACATGTATGAGTTTGCCGAGAATGCAGATGATGCGATGGAGATTTTAGACGAATTGGAAAACGATGGTTACCAAACTTTGTTGGTAGTTTCAGACTGGCTCATGCCTGGGTTAAAAGGAGATAATCTCCTTATAAAAATCCATGAAAGGTTTCCTAACGTAGTAAAAATTATGCTTACCGGACAAGCCGATGAAGAAGCAGTAGAACGTAGCCGGAAAGAAGCTAATTTATTTGCCTGCTTAGGCAAACCTTGGGAAACTAATGATTTGATAAGTACAATTAAACGTGGGTTACAAACAGCAGTATGACAGAACCTGTAATATTATGTGTAGATGATGAAGAGATTGTTTTGGAAAGCCTTGAAATCGAGCTTTCTGAAAAATTTGGGAACGACTATGTAATAGAGATAGCACAAGGAGCTGAAGAAGCCCTTGAGATTGTAGAAGAACTCATTGATGAGGGAAGAGAGATTACTGTAGTTATTTCAGACTATATTATGCCTGAAGTAAAGGGAGATGAACTACTACGTAAAATCCATGAAATGTCTCCCCGTACCATTAAAATTATGCTTACCGGACAAGCTAGTATGGAGGGCGTAACCAACGCCATTAACAATGCCCGCCTCTATAGGTATATCACAAAACCGTGGCAAAAAGAAGATTTATCTCTTACTATTTCAGAAGCTAATCGCACTTTTTTTCAGGATAAATTGCTCGAAGAGCAAAACAAGAGGCTTGTAGAAAAAAATGATCAACTCAAAGAACTCAATAGTACTTTAGAACAAAAAGTAGAAGAAAGGACGACAGAAATTGTCCACCAAAAAGCTGAGTTAGAGAAAAAAAACAATAATATAACCGCAAGTATCCGGTATGCACAACGTATCCAAAATGCCATACTACCTAATATCAGTGAGATACAAAGGGAATACCTCAAGCCCTTTATTTTTTTTCGTCCTCGTGATATTGTAAGCGGTGATTTTTATTGGTTTTCACATAATGAAGAAACAAATCAGTTGATTATAGCAGCAGCTGATTGTACTGGGCATGGGGTACCAGGTGCATTTATGAGCTTTATAGGCATAGAACAGCTTACAGAAATAGTAACAATAAAGAAAGTTACTCAGGCAGATGAAATATTGAATCAACTACATCAAGGGGTACTCAAAGTTCTTCAACACGGAGATGGTTCGGTCAAAGATGGAATGGATATAGCTTTGTGTGTTATCAACCTTGATTCTAAAACGATGGATTTTGCTGGAGCAAAAAACCCTTTAATATATATACAAGATGGTCACCTAAAGCAGATAGTAGGTGACAAACTTGCCATTGGAGGTAATTACCTAGATCAAACAACTTTTACGAAACAAACTATAGATGTATCCACCCTTACTACTTGTTACCTATTCTCAGATGGTTTTCAAGACCAGTTTGGGGGACCAAAGGGTAGAAAGTTTATGAAACATAATTTTCGCGAATTACTTTACATTATTCATCATCGTCCAGTAGAAAATCAGGAACAAATTCTAAACGATACCCTCAATCACTGGATCAGTTTTCCTGTGAAGTATGGCGAAGCACACAAACAAATAGATGATATAGTGGTAGTAGGATTTCAAATTGACCTTTAAATTATCTTTTTCGTTAAAAAACTTCCTTGCAAAAGTTTAGCACATATTATAAAGAAATGTATATTAACGGCATAATATCCATGCTATATTATAAATCCTTTGACATCTGGTTTTTCCTTTTTTTGTTGCTCACCCTAGGTCATATCTTCCTGAAAATACCTTATATAAAGGGAACGTTCATTTAACTGTGCCTCAATACTGATAATCAGTGAGTTAAAAATCACTGACACGATTTTGTGAACGCTACCAATATAAATAACTACCTAATTGTTTTTAATAAGGTGTAGAAGATATGATGTCAGTATTTGGTGCATCAAACTTTATCATCGCAAATATTGTAACAAGAAGGAAAAACTAAGAAGTCAAAGAGCTTCCCCTTCTATTACCACCTCAGGTTAATCATCCTCAAAAAAATATCGCTCTGCTCTACCATAGAGTTGTTTATCAAAGTTTCAATATACCAACTCCTAACTATTCTTATGAAAGTAATCATTGCTCCCGACTCCTTCAAAGACTCTTTATCGGCTACACAAGTGGCCAAACACATACACCAAGGAATAAAACAAGTGGCTCCATCTATAGAAACCTTACAGATACCTATGGCTGATGGCGGTGAAGGTACTATGGACATACTTACCCAGATACTTGGGGGAGTGAAAATAACGGTAAATGTATTAGACCCTTTACTGCGTCCTGTCAAAGCTAGTTTTGGGTGGGTTGCATCAACCAATACTGCAATTATAGAAATGGCGCAAGCTTCTGGGATACAATTACTCACTCAGGCAGAACGGAACCCCTTGTTCACATCATCTTATGGTACAGGGCAGCTCATAGTCGCTGCATTGCAACATCAATGCAAACGAATATTGATATGTATAGGTGGAAGTGCCACTAATGATGTAGGATGTGGAATGCTTCAAGCATTAGGAGTCAAGTTCAAAGATAACCAAGGAAGTACATTACCCACTATTACAGGACAACAGTTAACCAGTATACACCAGATAGATATTGGTCCCCTTTCTGAACTTATCAATGGTGTCTCCATTGAAATATTGAATGATGTTACCAATCCACTTTATGGCACCAACGGAGCAACTCAAGTGTATGCCCCACAAAAAGGGGCAACAACTGAGGTGGTATGCCTGCTTGAAAAAGCTATTATAGGCTTAGCTCACACTATTTTTGATACTACTGGCATAGACATACAATCAATAGCAGGTGCTGGTGCAGCAGGGGGCATAGGTGGGGCTTTGAAATGTTTTTTACAAGGTAGTATAATGAACGGAGTACAAAGTGTAATGGATGCATATAAACTTGAAGAGGTGTTTAAACAAGCAGACGCAAAAAACTCCTTAGTCATTACTGGTGAAGGGAAGCTAGATACACAGTCAAGTCAGGGTAAGGTTATTAGTGGAGTAGCTCAATTAGCAAAAAATACAAATTGCCTGTAGTAGCTTTAGCAGGAAAAGTTGATATTATAGCAACGGAAAATAAAAGGTTAAATATTGATGCCGCATTTTCTATTGTAAATGCACCTATGAGTTTGACAGATGCCTTAAATAATGTTGGGAAATTGATAGAAAATACAACTACAAACATTGTAAGCCTGTGGATTTCAAATAAAGCATCAGAATAATCAATTTACTCTAGAGCCAAAAAACCCTCACTGTTTTCACAATGAGGGTTGGTATTGGATCGGCAGCGACCTACTCTTCCACATTTGATTGTAGTACCATCGGCGCAATGGGGCTTAACTGCTCTGTTCGGAATGGGAAAAGGTGAGCACCCATGCTCTAACCACCGTTAGATCTTGCAATGTTTCATAAAGCATTTTGCTTTACTGCGCATTGACTTATTTCTTTAAAGTTCTTATATATGATTTGTAATGGAATTTGATATGTGAACCATTATTACTTATAACCATTGATTGATTATCAATAATTATAACATAATGGAAGGCAGAAATTCTCAACACCGAAGCATTTTCTTTGTTCATACTTCTCTCTCTCTCACTTTGCTAACCCTTCATTTCCAGGAAGTTTTCGGGTAATTAGTATTGCTCAGCTCAGCGTCTTTCAACTCTTACACTTGCAACCTATCTACGTCGTCATCTCCAACGACCCTTATATAGATATCTCATCTCGAGGCGAGTTTCGCGCTTAGATGCTTTCAGCGCTTATCTCTTCCGAACGTAGCTACTCAGCGATGCATCTGACAACACAACTGATACACCAGAGGTTCGTCCAACCCGGTCCTCTCGTACTAAGGTCAGGTCCTCTCAAATATCTTACGCCCACAACAGATAGGGACCGAACTGTCTCACGACGTTCTGAACCCAGCTCGCGTGCCACTTTAATGGGCGAACAGCCCAACCCTTGGAACCTTCTCCAGCTCCAGGATGTGACGAGC